>NZ_JBHXCW010000430.1:0-3007 GCF_042725365.1 Lentzea sp. NPDC060358
CCTTCCGGCTTTTCGGGGTGGGTGGAGCGGGGGTGCCGGGTGGGGCGGGGTGCAAGAGCGCCGAGCGGTGCGGGGGCGCCGAGTGGAGCGGGTGCGGGCTTGCCGAGCGCCGGGAGTGTCGGACCTGCTGAGTAGGGTGATACGCGGGGGTTCCCGGAGGCGGGGGGACGCCTGCGTCAGCCCGCCCGCGCGACCGGCATGTCCGCGCCCACGCGCCCGGCCTGGCTCGGCTCACCTCAGCCGGCGCCACTCACCTGGCGTGGACCACACGCCCCGTCAGGTGGCACCCAGACCTTCCGTGCCGCTCATGCACGGCCCACCCCACAACCCGAACCACGCGTGAGAGGCGCCTCCCGAAGCCGGGAAGCGCCCCTCACGCGGTGCTGGAGCCCGCTAGCGGTTCGGCCACTCCCAGCGGATGCCGAACACGCCCGGACCGAAGCCGAGCGCCACGGCGTGCACGCCGCCGCCCGAGTCCAGGGTCAGGTTGCGCCGCCGCGAAGGCGTCTCGTCGCCCGCCGGCACGCTGTACTGCTGCACGCGCGACGGCAGGTTCGTCTCGTCGAAGCGGACCTCGATCACGTACTCGCGGACCGGCAGGCGGAACTTGCGGGCGAAGGTGTTGTTGCCCTTCGGCGCGTGGCCCTCCGGGAAGACCAGCTGGTACTCCATGATGAGGGTCTCGCCGCGGGTGAGCGGGCGTTCGAACATCATCTCCGCGACCATGATGTTGGCCTCGTGGTCGCGGGCGATGCGGCCCAGGTGGCAGTTGCGCACGTTCAGGATCTCGGGGAGCACGTCCGACTCCTCGGTCTCGAACACGAGCGCCCACCTGTCGGGGCCGTCCTGCTCGGCGCGCAGGATCTGCCGCACCCACACCGACTTCTGCCCGCCGTCGGCGGAGATCTCGATGCGGTCGTGCTGGCTGATCCGGCCCAGTTTCAGGTCGGACGAGGTGTCGACCTTCGAGAGCAGGTTCGCCACCCGCTCGCGACGCGCCCACAGCGCGTCGATCGGCATCATCGTCGTCGGGCGGCAGCGGCGGCCTCGCGGGCGAGGCGGACCGAGCAGCGCCGACAGGCCCGACTGAGGTACGCCGAGAACCGACTCGAGGTGCCGCAGCGCCTCCAGTGATTCCGGGCGTTCAGGCCTTCGCCGTCCTGACTGCCAGTAGCTGAGCGTCGCGACGCTGATGGTGACGCCGCGCAGTGCCAACCTGTGCTGGATGCGGTCGAGGCTGAGTCGGCTCGCCTTGATCGCCGCCCTCAACGCTTCCGGGAAGGGTCCCGTCGTCAAGAGCTGCGCAAGGCTGCCGTGGCCCGTTGAGTCTGTGTCGTCAACGGTCAGTGTTGGTCGACCGGCAGCAGTCGTCATGGTGACTCCCCGCTGTCATAAGATCACGCCCCAGTGACCCTACCCGCCCGTGAACATCGCTGGTCGGGGCCGGATGGAGTCAATGGTTAATCCATACGGTTGATGAGTTCACGCTTTCGAGACTCATCTGTCAAGCGTAGCGAACCCGCCAGTAACTTGGTTGTGCGTTCACGCGCTGTGTCGGGGTGGCTCTAGTGTGTGCACAGTGGACGACTTCGACGCACCGGCGACTCGATGAGCCGCGTGCGGGTCGTGCCCGGCGGCCGGGCCGTCGAGGTCGAGCCGGAGCGGGTCGCGGGGTGGATCGGGCGATTCGCCGAACGGCACGGCGAAATCGACGTCCGGGTCTCCGAACGTGAGGTCGTCCTCTCTGCGGCGGACGGTGCGACGGCCGCGTTCGCGACGCGGGGAGGTACCTCTGTGGAAGAGGTGCTGGAGAAGCTGGCGGAGCCGCGCCGGATCGGGCTGGTGCTCGTGCGGCTCGGCGGGCACAGCGTCGGGGTGGCGTTTGGCGGGCGGGTCGAGGTGTCGGCCACGGACCGCAAGCAGGTGCACGGCCGGATCAAGGCCGGTGGCTGGTCGCAGCAGCGGTTCGCCCGGCGTCGTGAAGGACAGGCCCGCGTCGCGCTCCAGGCCGCCGCGGACGACGTGGTCCGCGTCCTCGTGCCCCGGCTCGGGCAGCTCGACGGGGTCGTCCTCGGCGGCGACCGGCAGGCGTTGGACGTGCTGCGCGACGACCGCAGGCTCGCGGGCGTCTTCAAGATGGCCGAGGACCGCGTCCTGGACGTCCCCGAACCCCGGCGCAGCGTCCTCGACGAGGCCGCCGGACGGGCCAGGTGCGTCGAGATCGTGATCCAGGACACAAGGGCAACCGGACCGGAGCCCGGCCGCATGGATACGGGTGAGGGTGCCTGAACCGGGCACCACCTACCCGCTGGAGCTGCAAGTGCGCAAACGAATGGTGATCGTGGCGGGAGCCGTGGCACTGGGTGCCGTCGGCATCGCGGTGCCCGCGCTGGCGCTGAGCGGTGGCAGCACCCCCGCGACCACGCCGACGACGTCGGCACCGGCCTCGACCACGCCGGTCGCGACCACCCCGGCCTCGACCACGCCGATCGCGACGTCGCCCGAACTCCCGCCGACCTCGTCGGTGGTGGCGACCCCGCCGGCCTCGACGACGCCGCAGCAGCCGCCCACGACGCGCCCCGAGCCGCCGAGCACGCGTCCGCAGCCGCCGACGTCGGCGATCCCGACGACGCCGCCGATCGAGACCACGCGACCGGGCCCCACCACGTGGACCCCGCCCGCGACGACGCCGCCGGTCGCCACGACCCCGGCCCGGTGAGGAGCCACCGCTGAACTGGGAGGCCGAGTTCACCGACTGCTTCGACCGGTACGCCGACTCGATGCGCTTCACCGCGTTCCTGATGAGCGGTAGCTGGCACGAGGCGGAGGACGTCATGCAGTCGGCGTTCTTGAAGCTCTACCTGGCCGGTCCGAAACTCGCGGACCGGTCGGGGCTCGAGCCGTACCTGCGCCAGATCGTCGTGCGGACGTTCCTCGCCGAACGCCGCAAGGTCCGGTGGCGCAGGGAGAAGCTCACCGACGCGCCTCCCGAGGGCCTGTCCTCCGC
>NZ_JBHXCW010000431.1:0-2990 GCF_042725365.1 Lentzea sp. NPDC060358
ACGATCCACGGAAGCTGATCACCCTTCCTCACGCCAAGGTCAACAGCCAGATGATCAACAGTATTCCAAGATCATTATGTTAGGAGTTCTTAGCCTGCTCCGCAGCTTGGGCATGCACCGTGCTGAATCGGCGAGGCAAGGGGGTTGAGGTGGAGGTCGGAGATGTGGCGGCCTGGTTTTCTGCCGGGGTGGCGATCATCGCGGCCGTGATCGCGATGAGCAACGCGAACTCAGCGAAAACGCAGGCGGGGGCGGCCCTGAAGCAAGCCGCCGAAGCCGAGAAAGCACGCAAGGCCGCAGAGACCCAGGCTGACGAAGCGAAGAAGGCAAGGGAGGCCGCAGAGGCAGGCGTCGAGCAGGCACAGCGGAGCGCCGAAGCTGCCGAACAACAGGTCGCCCTCATGCGCAACCAGTTGGCAGCAGCCGAGGCCGACCGCCACGAGCAGAACGCCCCGCAGTTCGTCGTCACGTGGAACCCGACCGGAGACTCCTACGGTGAGGACGGAGCCTGGTTCTCGATCGCCTACACCTCCGGGCCACCGCAACTGGACAAGGTCACGGTGGCCGTCATACCCGGCTCCGAGGCCGAGGGGCTCGCCTTGCACGAGAGCGAACGACCCGAGCACTTGTCGATCGAGCTGGCGCCGATGTACGCCGGGGTCGCGTGCAAGTTCATCGCGAGGCTCAACGTCCAAATCGACTCGGATGTGGTCTTCCTCGTCGGCGCCGCGTCTGAGACCGGGTCCTGGGAAGGACGACCCGTGATGGCGATCCACGACGACTACTAAGTCTCTACGAAGGCTTCGGAGCGAGAAGAGCCAACCATGCAAGAAGTAGCAGAGACGGCGCCGCTGTTCGACACGGGCGACAAGATCGCGCTCGGGGCCGCGATCGTCGCACTGATCGCGATGGGCATCGCCATCTGGCAGGCCTACGAGGCGCGGCAGTCCCGCAAGGCGACACGGGACCAAGCCGACACCGCCGAGAAGGCATTGGGTGAGACCAAGAGGCAGAGCGCGGCGGCCGAGAAGTCCGCCACGGCAGCGATGCTGTCGCTCGGCGCAGCAGAACGCGCTGCGTCCGCATCAGAAGAACAGGTGCTCTTGGCACGGCAAGCCGTCAAGGCGGCCGAGGCGCAGGCGCTCGCGGCACAGCGGGCCAACGAGATCGCGCTGCTCCAGGACACCAACGATCAAGCTGATCGCGACGAGGCGGCCAAGGCCGAAGCACGCCAGATCCGCGGCGCTCTCGCGAACATGGGCGGCCTGTCGCTGACCGTGACCAACCACGGCAGCGAGACCGTTCACGACCTGGAGCTTGAGCACGTTGAAGCGATCGGGTTCCCCGAACTGACCTGGCGGGCCAACCCACGAACCATGCCGATCCGGTCGATTTGGGACACCATCAGCCCCGGACAACAGCGCACCTTCTTCATCGACTTCACGGACGCTGACGGCAACGCACACCGCGCCCCCAGCAGGGAATACCGCTACACACTCAGCTACACCAACAACAGCGGGCGATGGCGACGTGTCGGCAACGCCGATCCGACGCGAGTCGAACAGGTAGACGACCGCGCTGCTCGGGCCGCACAGGAGCTTGGCGCAGCCTCGGACTCTGACCGTGCGCTCCGGCTCCTTCGCGTGCTGGCTGACCGCCTTGCAACAGGGACCCCGATCAACATCAACGCCCTACCTGAGCAGCTCGACCTGTCCGAAGCGGTTGTACAGCAGGCTTTGCGCCGACTACACGAAAGAGACTTCATCAACGCGTTGACGGGGGACGACAAGATCCTGTCGGTGCGCGAGATCACCGCCTCCGGTCAGGATGCATTGGAACGCAGCGGCTTCTGATTCGCGGCATGGGACCGTCTCGGCCGAACTGTCGATGCCGAGTCATCCCCCCTCGCCAACTTCAAGATGCACCGAGCTAGCTCGGTGAGGTAGGAGCCGGAGTGGAAGTTGGAGATGCGGCGGCCTGGTTCGCGGCCGGGGTCGCAATCATCGCGGCGGTGATCGCGATGAGCAACGCAAACTCCGCGAAGACGCAAGCGGGAGCAGCACTCAAGCAGGCGGCCGAGGCCCAGAAGGCGCGCGAGGCGGCCGAGGCTCAGGTGCTGGAAGCGCGCAACGCTGTGAAAGCCGCCGAGGCGCAGGTGGAGATCGCCAAGGCGGGTGTCGAGCAGGCTCAGCGCAGTGCGGCAGCGGCCGAACAGCAGGTTGCGATCATGCGAGAGCAACTGGCGGCGGCCGAGGCGGAGCGCAACGAGCGCGACACTCCCCAACTCACCTACGACTTGCAGAACACCGCCGGTCAAGTGTGCGGTCTGGTGATCACATTGGATAGCGGCCCCTCAACTCTCGACATCGAAGTGCTGCGGCTAGGAGTCCGCCGGGCTGCGGAGGGCAACGTAGGGACTCCCATCGAGAGCCCGAGAACCGGTCAAATTCACAAGATCACACCGGGTGGTTCGTTCACTGTGGACATCAACGTTCGTGGGTGGTCGGAGCCTATGACCGCACAGCTCGATCTCAGGTGCACCGAACCGAAGACCAAACGGCATTGGGACCTGTCGAGGACAGTGAACATCCCAGGACCTTCCCGGAATGGCCGCGTCACGTTCGAATGTTGAGGGCCTTGCCTGTCAACGAAGCGGCGGCCCCCTGCCCCTTTGCCAGACGAGGCGCGAGCCGGTCATGCGGGACGGCCGCAACAGCAACTCGTCCATGCGGCCGAGGACAGGGAGCTGACCGACTTGGACCTGTAGATGATCGCGCGCCCTGCCAACGAAGTCGTCATCACTCACGACGAGAACGACCTCGTGAACGCGGAGATCATCAAGCTGCCCAAGGTTCTCGCGCCACCGGCAGCGGGTCGACGGGTCGGCGAACCCGGTCGCGTCACTGACCTGGACGAGATCCAGGAGGCCGTGGTGGAGCTGTACGGTGGCGAGGTGGTCCGGCCCACGAGACGAGCGGGTCCGCACACAT
>NZ_JBHXCW010000432.1:0-2928 GCF_042725365.1 Lentzea sp. NPDC060358
CCCCTGCTCGCTGCGCGGATCAGACGACGGTCGTCGTCGTGGCCACGCCGGGCGCGGTCTTCGGGGTGCAGACCAGGTGGTACCCGAGCGACTCGTACACCGTCTCCACGACGCCGGGCGTGAACTTCCACGTGCCCTTGGCGGTCGCGGTGAACGACGTGAGGCCGCCGGTCAGGGTCAGCGGGTCACCGGCGGGCGGCACGGACGCGTTCGTGAGGCCGGTCGCGGTCTGCGTGCCGGAGCCCGCCCCGCTCGCGGTCACCTTCACCTGGCCGGCGATGGTGTGCGGCTCCAGGCCCTCGGGGGCGGGCGTCGTGGTCTGCAGCGTCACCCTGACCGGGACCTGGCTGCCCTTGGTCACGCGCGTCGGCACGGTGAAGGTGATGCGGAAGACCGTGTCGGCGGGCTCCATCGGCGGCTCCACGCAGGCGAACTCGACGCTCACCGTGCCGGAGTTGACCGGCGGCGTCGCGTGGGCAGGAGCGGCCAGGAGCAGTGCGACCGACGCCGCCGTCAGCACCGCGGCCAGTCTTGTTCGAATCATGTTTCGGCACCTCAATCGAGATCGTCGTCGCCGCGCGCTATTTCATCCGGTGGCGGCGACGGTTCAAGGGTTCCCAATGCTGTGGTCCCCAGTGGACGGTGAAATCTAGACCAAGCGCGGCCACTGCTGTAAACCCCTGCGCACCCTTAACGTCCCCCTATCTTCCCCTAATGGGCCGGAACGGCTCCGCAACAAACTCCTCACGTACCGCCGATCAATTCGAGTACGGTTCCGACAGGACAATCACCGACCCGGAACTCCGATGCGCCGCCGCGAATCCAGAGCGGGGACTCGCCGGTGATCCCTCTCCTCGTCGACGACCTCTTCCGGGAGCAGGCAGATGACACAAGTGACCAGCAGGGTGATTTCCCCGTCGTCGGACCAGATGCCGCTGGCCCACCCCGAGCGGGTCCACCACAGCCGCACGAAAGCGCGGATCGTGGGCGTCGGCACGGCCGTGCCGCCGGAGTCGTACTCGCAGCAGGAACTGCTCGACCTGTTCGACGTGCGGGACCCGAAGATCCGCGGCGTGTTCCTCAACAGCGCCATCGACCGCCGGTTCCTCGTCCTGCCGCCGCGCACCCCGGACGGTGCCGTGGTCACCGAGACGCAGGGCGAGCTGCTGGGCAGGCACCGCCGCCAGGGCGTGGACATGGCCGCCCGGGCGATCCGCTCGACGCTGGAGAAGGCGAACGCCACCCTGGCCGACGTGCGGCACCTGTGCTGCGTCACCTCCACCGGTTTCCTCACCCCCGGCTTCAGCGCGCTCCTGGTCAAGGAGCTCGGGCTGCGGCCGGACATCAGCAGGCTCGACGTCGTCGGCATGGGCTGCAACGCGGGCCTGAACGGCATGAGCGCCACCACCGGCTGGGCGGGAGCGCATCCCGGCGACCTCGCGCTGATGGTGTGCGCGGAGGCGTGCTCCGCCGCCTACGTCTTCGACGGCACCATGCGCACCTCCGTGGTCAACAGCCTGTTCGGCGACGGCGCGGCGGCCGTGGCGGTCGTCGCGGGCGGCGGCGACACCAGGCCCGGCCCCGCGGTGCTGCGGTCCACCAGCCACATCATCACCGACGCGATCGACGCGATGCGGTTCGACTGGGACGACGACCACGGCCGCTTCAGCTTCTTCCTCGACCGCGAGGTGCCCTACGTGGTGGGCGCGCACGCCGAGAGGGTGGTGTCCGGTCTCCTGGCCGGCACCGGCCTGCGGGTGAGCGACATCGGCCACTGGGTCGTGCACTCGGGCGGCAAGAAGGTCATCGACGCGGTCATGGTCAACCTCGGTCTGACCCGGCACGACCTGCGGCACACCACCGGAGTGCTGCGCGACTACGGCAACCTCTCCAGCGGCTCGTTCCTGTTCTCCTACGCGCGCCTGCTGGACGAGGGTGTGGTGCGGCCCGGTGATCACGGGGTCCTCATGACCATGGGCCCCGGTTCGACCATCGAAGCCGCGCTGCTGCGCTACTGACCCAGGCGAGAGTGAGCGAGGCGCAATGGCTTTCCCCACGAGCGAGACGCGGCCCGACCACCCGGCGGTCCTGCTGACCGTCGGGAGCGACCGCACGTTGACGGCCGCACTGGTCGCGGAGCTGACCGGGCTCTGCGACCGGGTCGAGGACTCCGGCGGCGGGCCGGTGGTGATCGGTGTCGGCGGACCGCCCCCCGGCGGGACCCCGTCGTGGCCGGGCACCGCGGAGATCCACTTGGTGGGCAAGTGGGAGAACGCCCTGCGGCGGCTGGAACGCCTGAGGGCCGCGGTGGTCGCGGTCGCCTCCGGGCACTGCACCGGTCCCGCGGCGGAGGTCCTGCTGGCGAGCGACTACCGGATCGGCACCGCGGACCTGGTCCTCGAGGTGGCAGGCGGCCCGGCGTCCCCGTGGCCGGGCATGGCGCTGCACCGGCTGGCCAACCAGATCGGCGTGACGCGGGCCCGGTCGCTGGTGCTGTTCGGCGGCGCGGTCTCCCCCGCGCAGGCGCTGGAGATCGGCGTGCTCGACGAGGTCGTCGACACCGTCGACACCGCGGTGGCGGCCGCCCACCGGGCCACCCGCGTGACGTCGGGCAGCGAGCTCGCGCTGCGGCGCAGACTGCTGCTGGACGCCACGACCACGAGCTTCGAGGACGCGCTCGGCGCACACCTCGCGGCGTGCGACCGGACGCTGCGCCGCAACCAGGCGGCGGGATGACGGCCACCACGGCCGCCACGGGAATCGGTGCGGACGCGGAGGAACTGCGAGCGCGGGCCGCCCGCACCGACGAGGTGGTGGCCGCTCTCCCCCCGGTCCCCGACCGGTCGCCCGAGCAGCGGGAGCTGGCCCGTGCGGCACACCGGGCGGCCCGGTTCGCCCGGTCGGAGTTCCTGCGCGTGCACGCCGACC
>NZ_JBHXCW010000433.1:0-2865 GCF_042725365.1 Lentzea sp. NPDC060358
GTCCATGTCCTTGCCGCCGTTGGCCGGCTTCGGGCCGCCGTTCTTGCGGGTGCGGCGCTGCGGGCGCGGCAGGGCGGTGGGCGGCGGGGGAGGCGTGGGCGAGCCGCCGCCGAGGATGAGCTCGGCGAAGGTGGCCATGGCCTCGTCCAGCTGGCCGCCGATGCGCAGTTCCGACTCCTGGTTCGACTTGCGGACCAGGGACTGCAGCGAGTCGGTGTCCGGACGGGCGCCCACGGTCTCGGCGACCTTGGTGAGGCTCGCGTCGACCGTGCCGCCGAGCTCGGAGATCCGGGCGGCGAAGCCGTCCTCGACCTTGTCGAGGCGGTTGGTCATGGTGTCGAGCTGCGACGTCACGAGCTCCAGGCGGCGGGCCAGGGACTCGAGGCGGTCGGCGGCGTCGACCTGGTCGCGGGACTGCTCGATCGCCGCGTACAGGGCGGTGCGGGCCTCGTCCAGCTTGCCGTGGACCGTCTCGCGGGTGTCGGCGACGGCCGAGGCGAGGGAGTCGCGGGTCTCGGCGAGCGACGACGCGAGCGAGTCGCGGGTCTCCGCCAGCGTGCCCTCGAGCTGGCCGCGGGCCTCCGCGACGGCGCCCGACAGCTCCGAACGGGTGTCGGCGAGGGAGGCGGACAGCTGGTTGTGGCGGTCGGTCGCGGCCGAGACGAGCTGCTCGCGGCTGTCGGCGATCGCTCCGGCCAGCTCCCCGCGGCTGTCGGCGATCGCGGCGGCCAGGTCGGCGCGGGCGGCGGCGAGGGCGTCGCGCTGCTCGTCGGCGCGGCCGTGGATGCCGGAGAACGAGTCGGCGAGGATCTTCTGCAGCGCCTCGCGGGTGCCGTCGAGGTGCTCGTGCACGCCCTCGTCCACCTCGTCGAGACGGCCGCGCAGCGCGGCTTCGAGGGCCTCGATGCGCTCGCGCAGCGGGCTCGTGACGGCGCCGGGGATCGCGTCGACCTTGCCGTCCTGCTTGTCCAGGTGGCCGTCGAGGTCGTCGATGCGCTTGTGGATGGAGGCGAGCTTGTCCTCCAGGCCGTCCATGCGGCCCGCGACCCCCTCGAAGCGCCCGGCGACACCGTCGAGACGGCCGTCGAGCTGCGCGAACGGCTTGGCGAGCTTGTCCACCAGGGCGTCCACCGCGCGGCCGATGCCGGCGACGGCGGTGTCCTGGGCCTCCAGCTTGGCGAGGGCCTCGTCCAGGCGCTCCGCGAGAACGCTGACCTCAGTGCGGTCCGGGAGCTCCGACAGGCGCTTGCGGACCGAACCCAGCGACTCCAGAGGCGACATCCGGGCGTGGATCTCGTCCAGCGCGTCGAAGATCTGCTGCTGCTCGCTCTCACGGATCTCCGCGGCGCGCGTGAGCATGTTGCGCATCCGATCGAAGGACATCGTGGAGTTGTTGTTCTCTGTCACGGCTGAGTGCCTTCGTCCAGGGGAGGGGGAGACCCCGGGAGCCTATCCGCGCCACGGGACGCCTCTGTACCACCCCCGTGAAGAATCGGGGGCGCGCGGACGCAGGACTGACCCGATCGGTCCAGCCCCTTGCTCTGAACGCTGAGGCACCGGGCGCGGGCGCGCGGCGACAGCTGATGATGTTCCTACCTTGGGGTGACTCGGGCCGGGTGGTGGTTGCAGAAAGTTGCTAGTCACGGATCGGCAACGACGGTGACCCGGCAGATGATCATATCTGCCGCCATGATCATTTCGGTCGACGCTGAAGCGGCGTGTCGTCTGGAGTAATGTGTGCCAATGAGTACGCCGCTTACCCTGGAGTCCATCCGCAGCGCGCCGAAGGTGCTGCTGCACGACCACCTCGACGGTGGCCTCCGCCCGCAGACGGTGATCGAACTCGCCGATGCCTCCGGCTACCGGGGCCTGCCCACCACCGACGCGGGCGTCCTCGGCGGCTGGTTCCGCGACAACGCCAACTCCGGCTCGCTCGTGCGCTACCTGGAGGGCTTCGCCCACACGTGCGGCGTCATGCAGGACGAGGCCTCGCTCGTCCGCGTCGCCGCCGAGGCCGTGGAGGACCTGGCCGCGGACGGCGTCGTCTACGCCGAGATCCGCTACGCGCCGGAGCTCAACACCGAGAAGGGCCTCGGCCTGGAACAGGTCGTCGAGGCCGTCCAGGAGGGCTTCCGCGCCGGCGAGCGGCGCGTCGCCGCCACCGGCCGCAAGATCCGCATCGGCACGCTGCTGTGCGCGATGCGCCAGAACGAGGGCTGGCTGCGCATCGCCGAGCTCGCCGTCCGCTACCGCGACCTCGGCGTCGTCGGCTTCGACATCGCGGGCCCGGAGGCGGGCTTCCCTCCCACCAGGGGCCTCGACACGTTCGAGTACCTGCGCAGGGAGAACGCGCACTTCACCATCCACGCCGGCGAGGCGTTCGGCCTGCCGTCGATCTGGGAGGCCATCCAGCACTGCGGCGCCGAGCGCCTCGGCCACGGCGTGCGGATCGTCGACGACATCAAGGTCTCCGGGGACGACGCTGCCGGTGCGCAGCTGGGCCGCCTCGCCGCCTACGTGCGCGACCGCCGCATCCCGCTGGAGATGTGCCCGACGTCGAACCTGCAGACCGGCGCCGCGCCCACGCTCGCCGAGCACCCGATCGGCCTGCTCGCGAAGCTGCGCTTCCGCGTCACGGTCAACACCGACAACCGCCTGATGAGCGACTGCTCGCTGTCGAGCGAGTTCGCCGCCCTCGCCGAGACGTTCGGGTACGGGTGGGCCGACCTGCAGTGGTTCACGATCAACGCGATGAAGTCGGCGTTCCTCGGGTTCGACGAGCGCCTCGCGATCATCAACGAGCTCGTCAAGCCGGGGTACGCCGCGCTCACGGCGTGACCCGGCACGAACGGCGAAGGGCCGCCC
>NZ_JBHXCW010000434.1:0-2751 GCF_042725365.1 Lentzea sp. NPDC060358
CCCCGATCAGATTGCCGGGGGTTCGGGGGCAGAGCCCCTGAGGGAAAGCACGCAACGCAAGCCGGCCGCCCGCAAGGCGACCACCCGCCCGGCCGCACCAGCCCGGCAGCAACCGGCCCGCCGCATCAGCCCGGCAGCAACCCACCCAGCCGCATCCGCAAGGCAACAACCCGCAAGCCAGCAGCCCGCAACGCAACCGGCGAAACCCCGGAAAACCCACCCACCCCAACAAAAATCGGGGAAACGCAAGCCAAAGCAGGCGTCCCCCCGAAAGATGGACCCCCTGATCAACCCGACTTTACTCAGGGGGTCCGACAAGATTCACTTGCGCGGCTTGGGCTTCCACACCACCAGAGCGGTCTCCGACCGGACGGGCACCAGGTCCCGCCGATAGGAAGCGTGCACAGCCGCGGTGGCGGCGTCGGCAGCGGCCATCGCCTGAGCCAGCTCCGCCTGCAGCTCCGCGACGCGAGAGCGGAGAGCGTCCACCTGGTTCTCCAGGTCGATGATCCGCTTGATCCCGGCCAGGTTCACGCCCTCGTCCTGCGACAACCGCTGCACCTCGCGCAGCAGCACGATGTCGCGCATCGAGTACCGCCGACCGCCGCCGGACGTGCGGCCGGGCGACACGAGACCCATCCGGTCGTAGGACCGGAGGGTCTGCGCGTGCAGCCCGGACAGCTGGGCGGCCACCGAGATCACGAAGAACGGCGTGTCCTCGTCAGTCCCCGGGGGGAACGGAAAACCCACGGAACTCACCGCCCTTCGAGCAGCGCGTTCAGATCTCCGCGCGGGTCGTGGTCGACCGTCACCGCCGCATAGGCCTCGAGCGCCTTGCGCGCTTCGGACGAGAGGTTGTTCGGCACCGCGACCTCCAGGGTGATCAGGAGATCGCCCGACGTGCCGTCGCGCTTGGTGATCCCCTTGCCCCGCGCCCGCAGCACCCGGCCCGACCCGGTACCGGCAGGCACCTTCAAGGTCACCTTGCCGTCCAGCGTCGGAACGGTCAACGTCGTGCCCAGAGCGAGCTCCGAGAACGTCATCGGCGCGGTCACCGTCAGGTCGTTGCCCTGACGGCCGAACACGCTGTGCGGGTTGACGTGCACGCGCACGAACAGGTCGCCGTTCGGTCCGCCGTTGCGGCCCGGTTCGCCTTGTCCCGCAAGGCGGATCCGCTGGCCGTCGTCGACTCCCGACGGGATCCGCACGGTCAGCGTGCGGGTCCTGGTGCTCACGCCGTCGCCGCCGCACTCCGGGCACGGGTCGTCGATGATCCGCCCGGTGCCGCGGCAGTCGCGGCACGGCTCGCTGAACGCGAACGCGCCCTGCGAGCGGGTGACCAGGCCGGAACCCGAGCACGTCGCGCACGTGTGCGGCGTGGTGCCGGGCTTGGCGCCCGAACCGCCGCAGGTCGTGCAGGCGGCGGGGGACGACAGGCGCAGCGGCACGGTCGCGCCCTTCACCGCCTCGGTGAAGTCGATGCGGACGTCGGTCTCGACGTCCTCGCCGCGGCGCGGACGCGTCGGCGAGCCGGCAGCCCCTCCGCCACGCCGGTTGAACAGGCCGCCGAGCAGGTCGCCCAGGCCGCCGCCACCGGTGCCCTGCGCGGCACGGCCGAACAGGTCGTTGACGTCGAAGCCACCGGAGCCGAAGCCGCCGGAACCCGGGAAGCCACCGCCGCCCGCGAACAGGCGGCGCGCCTCGTCGTACTGCTTGCGCTTGGCCGCGTCCGACAGCACGCCGTAGGCCTCGGAGACCGCCTTGAAGCGGGCCTCGGCCTTGGCGTCACCGGGGTTCGCGTCGGGGTGCAGCTCGCGGGCGAGCTTGCGGTACGACTTCTTGATCTCGTCCGCCGACGCGTCGGAGGAGACGCCGAGCTCGCGGTAGAAGTCCTTTTCGATCCAGTCCCTAGCACTCACCGGACGTCTCCTCCTCCCTAAATTTCCTCGGTCGGCGCGGCACTGGGTGCCGGCTCGTGGTCCGTCACCGCGACGAGCGCGGGGCGGACGAGCTTGTCGCCGAACGTGTAGCCGCGGCGCAGGACGGCGGTGACCGTCGGTCCGTCGACGTCCGGGGACGTGCTGTGCTGCACGGCCTCGTGCACCGACGGGTCGAACGCCTCGCCCTCGTGCGCGAACGGCTCCAGGCCGGTCTTCTGCAACGTGGACACGAGCTTGTCCGCCACGGCCTTGAACGCGCCGGTCAGGTCGCCGTGGGCGGCGGCCCGCTCGACGTCGTCCAGCACCGAGAGCAGCTCGGCGGCCACGGACGCCTTCGCGTTGTTGATCACCGCTTCCCGGTCGCGTTCCACCCGCTTGCGGTAGTTCGCGTACTCGGCGGTGAGCCGCTGGAGGTCGGCGGTGCGCTCGTCGAGCTGGGTCTTCAGCTCGGCGGCCACCGAGTCCACGACCTCCGCGACCAGGGGCTCTTCCTCGGCCGCGACGACGTCCTCCTCGGGCGCCGCGTGGGCCGGCGCCCGGACCTCGCCCGTCTCGGGGTCGATCCGGCGCCGGTCGTCCACGACGACCTGAGGCTGCTCCTCGTCAGGGGCGGCGTGCCTCGGCTCGGTCACTTCTTCTCGTCCTCGTCCACGATCTCGGCGTCGACGACGTCGTCGTCCTTCTTGGCGCCCGCACCGGCACCCGCGGCACCCGGAGCGTCCGCACCGGGGGCCTCGGCGCCCTGTGCACCGGGAGCGTTGGCGTAGATGGCCTGGCCGATGGCCTGCGACTCGGTCGCGAGCTTCTCCAC
>NZ_JBHXCW010000435.1:0-2748 GCF_042725365.1 Lentzea sp. NPDC060358
CACCACGGCCGCGTCGCGCTCGGCCCGCAGCGTCGCGTCGCCCACCCGCCGCGACACCAGCTCCACGTAGTGCGGCGCGACCTCGTCGCCGGTCAGCACCGCCGCGGCGGCCGCCGTCACCGGGTCCGGCGCGGTCACCTCGAGCGTCGACGGCCGGTTCTTGCGCAGCCACTCCACGACGGCGGTGCGGAAGTTCGCGGAGTCCCGCAGCCCCGCCACGACCTGCGCCCCGCCCAGCCGCGCGCGCTTGGTCGGGGCGAACCTCGCCACCGGCCGCAGGTGCTGCGGCACGTCGACCTTCGCCATCTCGCCCAGCGCGTCCGCGCCCAGCTCCGCGAGCCTCACCCGCAACGGCTCCGGCAGAGCCGACCAGTCCACAGCGGACTCACCGGCGGCCTCGTCCGCGGACTCACCTGCCTCGTCGGCTGGCTCGTCGGTCTCGGGCTCGGGCATCGGGTCGGGCACCCCCACAGGCTAGAGCCCCTCCGCTCGGGCAGCGCACGGACATCTCCGCCCGCGGGAACAACGATCCGGACAAGATCACCGCACACCACTCCAATGGAGCAGCCGCAGGTCACGGTGCCCGGGAGGAGCACCGCCGAAAATTGTCAGACCCCGTCGCTACCGTCGGGGCCGTGACCGGACAACTGTCCTTCGACGAGCTCGGGACGCCCCTGCGCGACACCACGTTCGTCGTCTTCGACCTGGAGACGACCGGGGGCAGCGCCGAGGAGGACGCCGTCACCGAGATAGGCGCGGTGAAGATCCGCGGCGGCGAGGTGCTCGGCGAGTTCGGGACCCTCGTCGACCCCGAGCGGGGCATCCCGCCGATGGTCGCGCAGCTGACCGGCATCACGCAGCTGATGGTCACGGGCGCGCCGACGATGCGGACGGTGCTGCCCGCGTTCCTGGAGTTCGCCGAGGGAGCCGTGCTGGTGGCGCACAACTCGGGCTTCGACGTCGGCTTCATGAAGGCCGCGTGCGAGCGCCAGGGCTACCGCTGGCCCAAACCGGCGGTGGTGTGCACGGTGAAGCTGGCGCGGCGCGTGCTGAGCCGCGACGAGGCGCCGTCGTGCCGCCTGTCCGCCCTCTCCGAGCTGTTCCACACCCGCACCAAGCCCACCCACCGCGCCCTGGCCGACGCCAAGACGACGGTCGAGGTGCTGCACGCCCTGCTCGAACGCGTCGGCAACGTCGGCGTGCACTCCCTCGAGGAGCTGCTCGCCTACCTGCCCGAGGTCACCCCGGAACAGCGGCGCAAGCGCTCGCTGGCCGCCCACCTGCCCTCCAAGCCGGGCGTCTACCTCTTCCGCGGCCCCCAGGAGGAGGTCCTCTACGTCGGCACGGCCTCGGACCTGCGCCGCCGGGTGCGCCAGTACTTCACCGCCAGCGAGGGCCGCCGCCGGCTGCGCGAGATGGTCGCGCTGGCGGTGCGGGTCGACGCCGTCGAGTGCGCCCACCCGCTGGAGGCCGAGGTCCGCGAGCTCCGGCTGCTGCGCGCCCACCGCCCCGCCTACAACCGCCGCTCGAAGAACCCGCACCACGCGTGGTGGCTGGTTCTCACCGAGGAGCCCTTCCCGCGGATCTCGCTGGTCAGGAACCCGAAGGACGGCGCACTGGGTCCGTTCCGCACCCGCCACGCCGCCGAGTCGGTGGCCGACGCCCTCCTGGACGCCGTCCCGCTGCGCTCCTGCAAGATCAAGATCCCGGCCGCGAACCAGCGGGCCTCCCCCTGCGCCCTGGCCGAGCTGGGCCGCTGCCAGGCGCCGTGCGCGGGCCACCAGAGCGTCGCCGAGTACGCCCCGGCGGTCATCGCCGTGCAGGACCTGGTCGTCGGCCGCAACGCCGACCCGCTGCGCGCCCTCGTCACCCAGCTGGGAGACCTCGCCTCCGCCGAACGCTTCGAGGAGGCCGCCCGCCGCCGCGACCGCCTCGCCGGCCTGGTCCGCTCCCTCGACCGCGCCCAGCGCCTGGCCTCCCTGGCCGCGCTGCCCCAGCTCGTGGCGGCCCGCCCGGACCGCGAGGGCGGCTGGCAGTTCTCCGTCGTCCGCTACGGCCGCCTGGCCTCCGCCGGGGTCGCCCCGCGCGGCACCCGCCCCATGCCGGTGGTCGACGCGCTCGTCGCGTCCGCGGAGACCGTCGTGCCGACGCCGGGCCCGCTGCGCGGCGCACCGCCCGAGGAGGCCGGTGTCGTCCTGCGCTGGCTCGACCAGCCGGGCACCCGCCTCGTGTACGCGGACCAGCCGTGGTCCTCCCCCGCCGGTGCCGCGGCGGCCTGGGTGCCGTGGGCCGAGCAGGCGGCGGGAGCCCGGCCAATCCGCGACCTCTGGAACTGACGCCGCCGACGCACGCCGCCGATCACCGGGTAGGGCAGACTACGGGTGCTCCGGACACCTGAGACCCGAGGAGGACGCCGTGGTCACCGCCATCGTGCTGATCCAGGCCGCCGCCGAACGCATTCCCGAGGCCGCGCAGGAGATCGCCGACATCGACGGAGTCACGGAGGTGTACTCCTGCGCGGGCGACGTCGACCTGATCGCGCTGGTGCGCGTCAGCAAGCACGAGGACCTGGCCGCACTGGTCCCCGGCAAGATCAGCAAGGTCGCGGGCGTGCTGAACACCGACACGCACATCGCGTTCCGCAGCTACTCGAAGCGCGACGACGAGGCCGCGTTCGCCATCGGCCTGGACGACGCCCAGTAGGGAGTCCCCCGACCAACGCGAAAGGCCCCCGTGAGAGTTCACGGG
>NZ_JBHXCW010000436.1:0-2677 GCF_042725365.1 Lentzea sp. NPDC060358
GGTTCAGAACGGGCTCCGGCAACGGAGCCTGCTCCTCCTCGTGCAGGTGGACCTCCTCCGGACGACGCGTCATCGCGACGTAGCCGGCGGCGGCCGCCGCGATCAGGAGCCCCAGCACCCACGGCCACCTGCGCCGCTTCGGGGCGTCGCCGCTGAGCTGAGCCGCGGCCTTGCGGATCTCCTTCGCGCGGACCTTCGCGTCCTTGCGCGCGGTCTTCGCCGCCTTCTTCACTTCCTTGCGCACCACTTCGGCCTTGCCCATGAGGTCGGCGCGCGTCTTCGCGCTCTTCTTCGCGAGGCGCTTGCGGGAGCGGCGTGTCTGCTTCTCCCAGTCCTCCGCCTTGCTCATGAGCGTGTCGGCCTGATCGACGAGGGCGCCGCGAACCTGGTCAGCCGTGATGCCGCGGTCGGCGAGCTTCGCCTCGGCGACGTGACCAGCACGGACGACACCCTGGCGCGCGGCCTTCAGACCCGTGCCGACAGCCTTGCCAACGGACTCGCCGGCACGGGTCATGACGTCCACCTCGTCCATTCTGCGCTCCACACTTTTGTCGTCAGCTTGTGAGCCTGAGGTACCCCATCGTGCCCCTTCCTGAACATCTCCGCCTGTGATGGCACGATGGTGTGGTGGCTGACAGCAACGAATCCTTCGTCGGGACCAAGGTGACGGCGACCCTGCACACCACGCAGGGCGACATCCGCATCACCCTGTTCCCCGACCACGCCCCCAAGACGGTGGCGAACTTCGTCGGGCTCGCCGAGGGCACCCGCGAGTACACCGAGGCCAACGCGAGCGGCGGGAAGACGGGTCCGTTCTACGACGGCACCCTGTTCCACCGCGTCATCGCCGGCTTCATGCTCCAGACCGGTGACCCGACCGGCACCGGCCGCGGCGGCCCCGGCTACCGCTTCGCCGACGAGTTCAACTCCGAGCTCCAGTTCAACCGTCCGTACATCCTCGCGATGGCGAACGCCGGGCCCAACACCAACGGCTCGCAGTTCTTCATCACCGTGGCGCCGACGACGTGGCTCAACTTCAAGCACACGATCTTCGGTGAGGTCGAGGACCAGGCCTCGCGCGACGTAGTCGACGCGATCGGCAACACCACGACCGGTGCGGGCGACCGTCCCGTGAACGACATCAAGATCGAGCGGATCACGATCGAACGCGCGTGAGCGACGCCCTCGTGCCACCGGACGGGCCGGTCGGAGCGCAGCCGGAGACCCCGGTCTGCGCACGTCATTCCGATCGGCCCACCCGGCTGCGCTGCACCCGGTGCGACCGTCCGGCGTGCCCGGACTGTCTGCGCGACGCCTCGGTCGGCATGCAATGCGTCGACTGCGTGAACGAGGGCAACCGCACGGTCCGCCGTCCCCGCACGCTCGCGGGCGCGCAGGTCTCGGACGGCCGGCCGATCGTCACGTACGTGATGATCGCGCTCAACGTGCTCGCGTACGTGGTCACGGTCGTCCAGTCCGGCAGCCCGATGAACAACTCCAGGGCGGGTCTCTTCCAGGAGACGTCGCTCATCCCGGAGCTCACCGCGAGCGGCGAGTGGTGGCGGGTCGTCACCTCGGGCTTCATGCACTTCGGCCTCATCCACCTCGCGTTCAACATGGCCGCGCTGTGGGTGGTCGGCCCGGTGGTGGAGCAGGAGCTCGGCAGGCTGCGGTACACGGCCGTGTACTTCCTGTCGCTGCTCGGCGGCAGCGCGGCGGCGTTCTACTTCGGCACGGTCTGCCAGCAGCTCGCCGGCGCGTCCGGAGCGGTGTTCGGCCTCATGGGCGCGGTGCTGATCGTGTTCAAGCGGCAGAAGCGGGACATCTCGACGATCGTCGTGGTCGTCGGCATCAACCTGGTGTCCAACTTCTTCACCAACGCCTCGCTGCTCGGGCACCTCGGCGGGTTCGTCGTCGGCGGCCTGCTCACGCTCGCGATGGTCAAGGCGCCGCAGGCCAACCGCAACGCCTACCAGATCGGCGCGGTGGTGGCCGTCGCCGTCTTGCTCGCAGGCATGTTCCTGCTGCGCGCGAGCGAACTCGACACGGCAGCGGAAGTCATCCTGGAGATCGCGCGCACCTGCCGTCCCAATTAGGGGCGCAATGCGTGCAGCACGCCGGCGACTTCTTCCGGATCGGCGCCGAGGTCCAGTTTCGTGAGCACCACGAGACGGTCGTCGGCGTCGAGTTCCAACGTCTGCTGTTCCCGGCCGAGCCGGCGCGTGGTCTGCAGCTTCACCTTCACCTCGTGCCACGGCAGCAGCGTCGTGCTCGCGAAACCGCGCACGGCGAGCCCGTCCACGTCCGCGGTGAGCCTCGGCCGCGCGATCGTCGCGAACGCCGCGAGGTAGGCGACCAGCAGCGTTGCCAGGCCGATGAGGAGACGACCCGCGTTGTCGTCGGCGAGGACCGTGGCGACGGCGAGGGCGAGCGCGGCAACCCACGCGACGGCGACGATCCGGGTGGGAGTGGACCAGGTGCGAGTCACACCGTCGAGTGTGCCGCATGAAATGTGGACGACTGAACGGGTCCTCATGAGGGGAAACCGTCGCTTGTGCATTTTGGTGCAAAGTTGTCCACAGGACTTGTCCCCAATGGGGATGACTTACAGCCGTGTGCTTCGGTGACGCTCGGATGAACCAGGTGAACAGGCCCCGAACAAACGTCGGCCCGGACG
>NZ_JBHXCW010000437.1:0-2616 GCF_042725365.1 Lentzea sp. NPDC060358
GGCGTGTCCTTGCCCGCGGTGAGCGCCTCCAGCGACGACACCGCGTCCTTCAGGTTCTCGACCTTGATCAGCCTCAGGTCGGAGGGCGCCTGCTGCTTCGCGTCCTGGCAGTTGGCCGCCGGCACGAGGAACGCCGTCGCGCCCGCCTCCTTCGCGGCGACCATCTTGAACGCGATGCCGCCGATGGGCTTCACCGCGCCGTCGCCCGCGATCTCGCCGGTGCCCGCGATGGCCTTGCCGCCGTTGAGCTCGCCCGGCGTCAGCTTGTCGACGATCGCGAGGGCGAAGATCAGGCCGGCCGAGGGGCCGCCGACGTCCGACAGGCTGATCTTGATCTTGAACGGCACGTCGGCGCGGTCGACCGGCGAGATGCCGATGAAGCCCGCGGGGCGGCCGTCGTCGCGCGTGCCGAGGGTGAGCTGGGTCGACTTGGAGGTGCCGTCCTTCTCGAAGGCCACCTCGATCTGGTCGCCCGGCTTGGTGTTCTCCAGCGCCGTGCTCACGTCCGCGGCGCTCTGCACCTGCTTGCCGTTGACCGAGATCATCCGCGCGCCGAGCGGGATGACGTTGTCGGCGGGGCTGCCCTTGGTGACCTGGTTCGCGATCACCTTGCCCGGATAGCCGAGGTAGTGCAGCGCGGCGACCTCCGCGGAGGTCTGGGACTCGCTGAACGCGATCTCGTTGTTCTTCTGCACCTCCTCCTCCGACTCGCCGGGCTTGAAGAACTCCTCGCGCGGCGCCAGGGCGTAGCGGCCGGACAGCCACAGGCCGAGGGCGCCGAACAACGACACGTCGTCGGTGAGCGAGACCGTCGTCATGCGCAGGGTTCCGTTGGTCGGGAACGTGTTCTGGCCCTCGACCGACACCACGTCGGTGTCCTTGACCTTGCCGAGCACGTCGTAGGTCGGGCCGGGGCCCAGCGCGACGTACGGGACTCTGGCGAAACCGCCGAGCAGTCCGAGTGCCGCCACCACGAGGAAGCTGATGACCAGCGTCCACGTCCGGCGGGTCAGTCCGCGCTCCCTCGGCGGGGGCGCTGGCGCGGGTGCGGTCGTGACGGTTTCACTCACGGCTGAACAGCGTACGACCATGTCGATCCGCGTACGGTAGAGGCATGAGTGACGTGCCGTTCGGGTTCAGCCCGCACAACCCCGACGACAAGGACGGGAAGCCAGGGGACAACCCGTTCGACTTCAATCAGCTGGGCAGCATGCTGAGCCAGCTGGGCGCCATGCTGAGCAGCGCCGGAACGTCGAGCGGGCCGGTCAACTACGACCTCGCCAAGCAGATCGCGTTCCAGCAGCTGTCCTCGACGACGACCACCGTCGGGTTCGCCGCCGACCAGTCCAGCGCCGTCACCGACGCCGTGCACCTGGCCGAGATGTGGCTGGACACGGTCACGTCGCTGCCCGCCGGCAGCCGCACCACGCAGGCGTGGACCGCGCGCGACTGGATCGAGCGCACCATCCCGACCTGGCAGCGCCTGTGCGACCCGGTCGCGCAGCGCATGTCCGGCGCGTGGGTCGAGGCGATGCCCGCCGAGGCCAAGCAAGCCGCCGGTCCACTGCTGTCGATGCTCGGGCAGATGGGCGGCATGGCGTTCGGCTCGCAGCTCGGCAACGCGCTGGCGCAGCTCGGCTCCGAGGTCCTCACCTCGACCGACGTCGGCCTGCCGCTCGGGCCCGAGGGCACCGCGGCGCTGCTGCCCGCGAACATCGAGAAGTTCACCGAGGGCCTGGAGCGCCCGGCGTCCGAGGTGATGGTGTTCCTCGCCGCCCGCGAGGCCGCGCACCAGCGCCTCTTCACGCACGTGCCGTGGCTGCGGCAGCGCCTGCTCGACACCGTCGAGGAGTTCGCGAAGGGCATCAAGGTCGACACCTCCGCCCTGGAGCAGCTCGCCGGCCAGATCGACCCGTCGAACCCGGCCTCCATCGAGGAGGCCATGAGCTCCGGCCTGCTCGAACCGCAGACCACCCCCGAGCAGCAGGCCGCGCTGACCCGTCTCGAGACGCTGCTCGCCCTGGTCGAGGGCTGGGTGGACGTCGTGGTCGACGCCGCCGTGGCCGAGCGCCTGCCCGGTGCCCCGGCCCTGCGCGAGACGCTGCGCCGCCGCCGCGCCTCCGGCGGCCCGGCCGAGCAGACCTTCGCCACCCTCGTGGGCCTGGAGCTGCGGCCGCGCAAGCTGCGGGCGGCCTCCGCCCTGTGGAAGCTCGTCGGCGACCAGCACGGCGTCGAGGTGCGCGACAGCATCTGGGAGCACGCCGAGCTCGTCCCGACCGCGGAGGACCTCGACGACCCGCTGGAGTTCGCCGAGCGCCTGACCAACACGCGCAACGCGCTCGAGGACCCGATCGCCGAGCTGGAGCGCACGATGCGCGAGAGCGGCGAGACGCCCGCCGGGGACGCGCCCGGCACCGGCAAGCCCGAGGACGGCAAGCCCGAGGACAGCGGGTCCGGAGACGGCAGGCCCGAGGACAGCGGGTCCGAAGACGGCAAGCCCGAGGACAGCGGCAAGCCCGGCCCGGGGAGACAGCTACTTCCGGCGAACAGCCGAAGAGCCCAGCTCGCTCACCCCCCCAGGGCTCTAACCCCTCGGGCCACGGCACTCCTCGCACA
>NZ_JBHXCW010000438.1:0-2614 GCF_042725365.1 Lentzea sp. NPDC060358
GCTTTTTCCGTTGCTACAGGCCGACGTCGATGACGAGCCTGTCCGGGTTCGTCAGCGTGAAGACCCGGTGCCACGACGCGGGGTTGCCGTACCCGACGGCGACCCCCAGCGTGGCCTCGAAGTCGCACGTGAGCGCGACCCCGCGGATGGTGCTCAGCCCCGGGGTCGCGAAGTTCCGCGACCCCGGGTAGGTCGGGTTGCCGTCGTCGTCGTGCGCGGCCGCCCCGATCACCGTCACCGACAGGATCTCCTGGACCCCGCCGCCGGCGACGGTGATCGGGGTGCCGGACGCGCAGTGGGACACACCGCCGACCTCGCTGACCCGGTGTTCGGCGGGCAGCCCGGACAGGTCCAGCACGACTCTGCTGAACCCGTTGTGCTGCCCGGTCCTGATGTTCGACAACGTGGGTGTGCTCTGCGCCGACGCGACCGGGACGGTCGTGAAGACCGCCAGGACCGCGACCAGCACAGCGGCGAAACGTCTGTTCATCTCCGGTCCCCTCTCAGGGCTCGTCCGATGACTTCAAGACGTGTGACCCACGCCACAGTTGCTTCGTCAGCCGTGGATGTCGATGACGACCCGCGTGGGGTTCGTCTGCGGGTAGACCTGGTACGTCGAGGCCGGGTTGTCGAACCCGACGGAGACGCCGAGCGTCGACTCGAAGTTGCACGAGATCGCGATGCCCTTGACGTTGGTCAGCCCCTGCGGCACGAAGTTCCGCGGCCCGGTGTAGGTCGGCTTGCCCCCGTCCGACGCCGCGGCGTCGAAGTGCGTCGTGCGCAGGAAGTTCTGGCCCCCCACGGGGATCCGGACGTCCTTGGCGCAGTCCCAGACCTCGTCGACCTCGTCGGCGAGGGACTGGGAGGGCAGGCGGTCCATCACGAGCTCGACCCGCTCGAACCCGTTGTGCTTGCTGGTCACGATGCTGGTCAGGTGGGCGTTGCTGTCGTCCGCCGACGCCTGCGGGACGATCGTGACCATCGCGAGCGCTGCGAACAGCACCGCGGTGAAACGCTTCTTCATCTGTCTCCCCTGCTGACTTCCATCGGTGGTGGATGCAGAGGTCCCCCAGGACCCCATGTCTTGATCACGCGCGCACCACCCCCGCGGGTTGCACGGCTACCCGAGGAAGTCCTCCAGCGGCACCGGCGTCAGCCCGTCCCGCTTGGCCCGGTCGAGGAACGCCGTGAAGTCCTCGACGAACGTCGTGCGGAAGTGCATGAGCACGATGTCCCCCGGCTTGAGCCGGTCGCCGGACTGGAACTGCACGTGCCCGTCGTTGACCGCGGCCGTCCAGTTGACGAGCGCCTTGAACCCGCAGCTGGCGGCAGCGTGCCGGGTGGTCGCGTCGTAGTTGCCGAACGGCGGCCGGAACAACGTGGGCCGCTTCCCGTAGTCGTTCGCCAGGAAGTCGGCGTTCCCGCAGATCTCGTGCTTCTGGAACTCCAGCGGCTTGCCGAGCAGGTTCGGGTGGCTGGTCGTGTGGCTGTGCACCGTCACCGGCAACTGCTTGAAGTAGTCCTTGTGCCCCTCGGCGTACTTGGTGTTGAGGAACACCGAGGGCCACACCCCGGCCCCGATCATCAGCTCGCGCGCCTTGGGGTGCTGCACGGCCCCGTCGTCGACGGTGATGAACACGTACGGCTTGTCGGTGGCGATGTGCGTGACGACGGGCACCATCCCGTCGACCACGGCGGGCGCCTTCGCCTGCACGGTCCCGTACGGATAGGGCGGCTCGAACATCCGCTTGGGCCGCTCGACCGAAGTGGTCGCGGCGGTCGTGGCCGACGCCGTGGTCAGCACGGGCCCCCCGGCCTGCTCGTCGGGCGTCTGTCCACATGACACCAGCCCGACAACCAGAACAAACGCAGCACAGAGCCGCAACTTGGACATCAAACTCCCCCTCACCCAGGAGGAAGACGTCAACCGGGCCGTTCCGGTTGCCCGGGGATAGGCTCGAACTGATCACAAGAAGGAGGAGTTCCATGAGCCTCGAGCGCCCAGTCGCTCCAGACCCCTACCTGCTGCTCCCCCAGGTGGGCACCTTCACCGTCACCTCGACGGACGTGCGCGACGGCAAGCAGCTCGACGTCGCCCAGGTCTTCGAAGGCGGCAACACCTCACCGCAGCTCTCCTGGTCGGGCCACCCGGCGGAGACGAAGAGCTTCGTGGTCACCTGCTACGACCCGGACGCCCCGACCCCGTCGGGCTTCTGGCACTGGGTGGCGGTGAACATCCCGGCCACCACCACGTCCCTGGACACGGGCGCGGGCGCCTCGGACGACACCCTCCCCGGCGACGCCTTCCACGTCCGCTCCGACTACAGCACCCGAGCCTTCGGAGGAGCGGCCCCGCCGAAGGGCGACCACCCGCACCGCTACTTCTTCGTGGTGCACGCGGTGGACGTGGAGAAGCTGGACGTGGACCAGGACGCCTCAGCGGCGGTGGTGAGCTTCAACCTGGCCTTCCACACCCTGGCCAGGGCCATCATCGCCCCGATCTACCAGCACTGAAGCAAAGCCGAAGGCGAGCAGCCCAGCGACGGCGAAGCCGAGCAATCCTGCGAAGCCGAAGGCGAGCAGTGAACGCTTGAACAGAAGGTTCCGGTGGGGT
>NZ_JBHXCW010000439.1:0-2582 GCF_042725365.1 Lentzea sp. NPDC060358
GCCTGAGACCTCTCCCGGACGTGCTTCGGGGTGGTTCCCGGACGAGGGGAACCACCCCGAACCCCCGGTATCACGCAGCCCGCGGCTCGGCGGGAACCTCGGGCTCGTGGCGGTGCGTCATCCGGTGCCACCACGACCGCGGCCGGGCGCCGCTGCGGTGGAACTCGCGTGCGCGGCGGGCGTCCTCGCGCAGGGCCTCCTGCCGGTAGTCCATCTCCGCCTTGATCGCCTCGGGCGTCCACTCCATGTCGCTCACTCCTCAGTCGTGTCGTTGACGAGGACGAGAGTGCTCCTGAGGGATCGCCCCTCACATCCGACGATCACCCAGGGTCGGGCAGCAGGACCCCTTACGCCGGGCCTCAGTAGCCGGATCAGGGGATTCCCGGGCGCCGGGCAAGGCACCACGATCGTGGGCATGACTGTCGCCCACTTACCCGCCGGACCTGCGAAGTTCTTCGATCCCACCACCGAGGTGCACTTCGACGACGTCCTGGACAGCTGGAGCGTCTTCAGCCTCGCCGACGTCCAGCGCGTCCTCTCCGAGGAGGAGTGCTTCTCGGCCGGCTACGGCCTCACGGACGAGACGCGCCCGCTCGGCAACGCCGTCATGAGCGGCATGTGGGCGGCCGACGGCCGGCGCCACCGCGACCTGAGGGCCGCCGTGGCCGACCCGTTCAGCCCGCGGGTGATGTCCCGGCTCGAGGACCGGATCCGCGCCATCGCCACGGAACTGATCGACGGCCTCGACCCCGCCGGCTTCGACCTGGTCCGGCAGGTCGCCCGCCCGTTGCCGACGAGGGTGATCTGCGACCTGCTCGGCCTCGAGGTGAGCGCCGAGGCGAAGATGGCCGGGTGGCTCGAGAAGTGGTACGAGGACTCGGCCACGACCAACACCGTCCCGCCGCAGGAGGAGATGGCGCGCTTCTTCGCCGACGAGATCGACCGGCAGCGCAGCGACCCGGCGGACGGCCTGATCGCGGAACTGGTCGCCGTGCAGGCTCGCGGGTACGAGGTGGACGGCAGGCCGATGTCGGACCGCGACCTGGTCGGCTACTGCGCGATGCTGCTCGCCGCCGGCGTCGACACGACCTTCGCGAGCATCCCGAACGCCGTGCTGTTCCTCACCGAGTTCGGCCACTGGGACGAGCTGCGGCGGGACCCGTCGCTGATCCCCGGCGCCGTCGAGGAGACGATGCGCTGGTACCCGGTCTTCCCCGGCGTGCGGCGGCTGGCGGTGCGGGACGTGGTGCTCGGCGGGCAGGAGATCGCGGCGGGGCAGTGGGTCACCGCGTGGCTCAGCTCGGCCAACCGGGACCCGGAGCGGTATCCGTCGCCGGACGTGTTCGACATCCGGCGGCGGTCTCGGATCATGACCTTCGGGCACGGGGCGCACCACTGCCTCGGTGCGGGGCTGGCCCGGCTGGAGAAGCGGGTGGTGCTGGAGGAAATGGTGGCTCGGCTCCCGCTGTTGCGGCGGGAGGTGTCGGCTCCGCTGGTGCGGCGGGAGTGGATGCTGGACAACCTGGAGACGGCCACGTTCCGGTTCGACTAGACGAGTAAGTCCTAAGTCTTGGTGGTGTCCGGAGACGGACGAAGGGTGTTCAAGATCAGTTTGTGAGGACCGACCTGAACACCCTTCTGACCGCACTCTACGTCAAGATCGACGATCACTTGGGCAAGCCCGCCCGGACCGGGCGGCCGCCCCGGCTGACCGACGCCGAACTGCTCACTCTCGCCGTGGCCCAGGCCTTGCTTGGCATCCGTTCCGAAGCCCGCTGGCTGCGGTTCCTGCCCCGGCACCTGCCCGGCGCTTTCACCTACCTGCCCCAGCAATCCGGCTACAACAAGCGGCTGCGCAACGCCGTTCCGCTGCTCAAGCACGTGATCCGGATGCTCGCGCTCGACACCGATCTGTGGACCGACGCGACCTGGGTGGTCGACTCCACGCCGGTCGAGTGCGGCCGCTCCCGTGAGACCACCAAACGCTCCAACCTGGCCGGCTGGGCCGGGTACGGCTACTGCTCCAGCCACTCGCGATTCTTCTGGGGATTGCGCCTGCACCTGGTCTGCACCCCGGCCGGGCTGCCGATCACCTGGGCGCTGGCCAACCCGAAAATCGACGAACGCCAGGTCCTGATGGCGGTCTTGGACCACGACCCGTCCGTGCTCGCCGACCGGCCGGGTCTGCTGATCATCGCGGACAAGGGCTACGTCTCCCGGGAACTGGACGCATTCCTGGCCGCACGCGGGGTCCGGTTACTGCGGCCGAACTACCGCGACCGCACCCCGCACCCGGCCCAGCACCTGCTCAAACCCGTCCGCCAGCTGATCGAGTCGGTCAACGACACCCTCAAAGGCCAGCTCGATCTCGAGCTGCACGGCGGCCGCACCATCGACGGCGTCACCGCCCGCATCGCCCAACGCGTCCTCGCTCTAACCGCCGCCATCTGGCACAACCGCACCACCGGCCAGCCCGTCACCCGATCCCTGATCGCCTACGACCACTGATCAGTTAGGACTTACTCATCTAGGGCCGGCCCGGGTGTTCGCACCGCCGTCAGCTCGGCCGCCCCCTGCCGCTG
>NZ_JBHXCW010000440.1:0-2578 GCF_042725365.1 Lentzea sp. NPDC060358
GGTGGAGAAGTGCGCCGCGTCGCCCACGACCGTCGTGCTCGCCACGCCCTCGACGCTCACCGGCACCTCGCCCGAGATCGTGACCCGGTGCAGGCGGCGCCGCACGTCGTCGTAGTCGGCCACCCCGTAGTGCTGGGTCGCGCGGTTGTCCCAGACCGCCACGTCGCCGTCCGACCACCGCCAGCGCACGGTGTTCTCCAGCCGCGTGACGCGGTTCTGCAGCAGCTCGAAGACCGTCCGCGACTCGGACGTGCTCAGACCGGTGATCCGCTTGACGAAGTGCCCCAGCAGCAACGCCCGTTCGCCGGTCTCCGGGTGCACGTGCACGACCGGGTGCTCGGTCTCGTAGCGCAGCGACTCGAACTCGTCGCGGTAGGTCTGCTCCCGCACGTCGATACCGCCGACGCGGGTCTCGTCGACCTGGGCCGCGTAGTCGTAGAGGTTGGTGTGCACCGCCCACAGCCGGTCGGCCAGCGCCTTCAGGGCGTCGGGCAGCTCGGCGTAGGCGCGGGCGGTGTTGGCCCACACCGTGTCGCCGCCGTAGGGCGGGAGCTCCACGGCGCGCAGCACGCTGATCGCGGGCACGCGGTCGACGAACGTGACGTCGGTGTGCCAGCTGTTGGCCTTGCCGTGCCGGGAGTCGATCGCGAGGACGTTCGCGTGCTGCTCGCCCTTCACGGTCGGGTGCGCCAGGGTCGGTTCGCCGAGCAGCCGGGCGAACGCGAGCTGGCCCGCGTCGTCGAGGTGGTGCTGGCCCGCGAAGAAGACGACCCTGTGGGCCAGCAACGCCGCCCTGACCTCGGCGACGGTCTCCGCGGGCAGGTCGCCGCCCAGCCGGACTCCGTCGATCCTCGCCCCGATGCCCGCGCCGAGCCGGTGCACGGTGGCGGTGTCCTGGAGTCGTGCGGTCATCGCGGATTCCTTTCGCAGGGGACCGGCCTGCCCTCCACCGTGCTGACGTCCGCACCGCCGCCACAAGGCCGCGGGCGGAGAAAGCCGGTGTTCCCAGCTGCTGGGAGCCGGGCCCGGCTTCAGGTCACCAGCGGAACCCGGCGGGTCCGCGCACGGTGGCCGCGGCGAGCTCCTCGACGCGCGCTGCGGACAGCGGGACGCCCGGCGCGGCCTGGACCCACTCGACCCACTCGGCCGGGGTGAGGCCGGCGGGTGCAGGGGGCACGTAGGGCGTCGCGTACAGGGGCGTGCCGGGCTCGGTGCGCCAGCTCTGCGCCAGCGGGCCCAGGTCCACGGCGTCGAAGCCGAGCACGTCGAGCAGCCCGGCGACCTCCTTCTTCGCCGCGGGGTCGTCGCCGTGCAGCGGGATCGCGGTGCGGTCGGCGGCGCCGCCGGCGCGGTGCAGCTGGTTGATCTGCGGCGAACCGATCGAGTGGAACACCTTCACGACCCGCGACCCGGCGAGGTGGCGCTGCACCAGCTCGCTGGAGGTCAGTTCGTCGCGGTCGAGCTCCGGCCGGCGCCACTCGTCGGTCACGACGTAGTTCATCGGGTCGAGGACGATCTTCCCGTCGAGCTCGGCGCGCGAGAGCCGTTCGTGCGCGGCGAAGGGCACGGCGGCGAGGATCACATCGGTCGTGCGCGCCACTTCGGCGGGTGTGGCCGCACGGGCGTTGCGCCCCAGCGCGGTGATGAGCCCGGTGAGCGACTCCGGGCCGCGTGAGTTGCTCAGCACGACGTCGAGACCTGCGTCGACGGCGCGCCGGGCGACTCCGGCACCGACCGGTCCGGTGCCGATGATGCCCAGGGTGGAGGTGGTCATGTGAGTTCTCCGTTCGATGTTCTTCCTCCATCCCACCGGCGCCGAACTCGGCGAACAACGAGCAAGAGGAGAACGCAGCGATCACTTCCCGTGATAGGTCTGGGGTGTGGAGCTCAGAACGCTGCAGTACTTCGTGACGGTCGCCGAGGAGCTGCACTTCGGCAACGCGGCGAAACGGCTGCGGATCGTGCAGTCCGCGGTCAGCCAGCAGATCGCGCGGTTCGAGCGCGAGCTCGGCGTGCGGCTGCTCGACCGCACGTCCCGGACCGTGCGGCTGACCCCGGCGGGCGACCGGGTGCTCGCGGCGGCCAGGGACACCCTCGCGGCCGCGGCCAGGGTGCGGCTGGTCGCGGGCGAACTGGACACGAGCGTGCGGATCGGCGTCGCGCAGTGCGTGACGCCCCGGCTCGACCGCGCCCTCGCCCGGCTGCGCGAGGGCGACCGCGTCGTCGAACCGGAGCTCGTCGACCTCCCGGTGGGCGCCCGCGTGGACGCCGTCCGCAACGGGGAGATCGACGTCGCGCTCGTCCGCGGCGCGTTCGGGAGCGAGACCGTGACGGCCACCCGCGCGTGGTCCGAACCGCTGCACGCCGTGGTGTCCCGCAAGCACTCCGCCGCCGGCTCGCCCGCCGTCGCGCTGACCGATCTCGACCCCGGTGGGCTGCGGCTGCCCGCCCGCGAGACCGACCCGCCGCTGTTCGACGCGATCGTCGCCGCCCTGCCCCGGGCGCCGATGCGACCGCCCTCCGGCGACTTCCTCACCGTGCTCTTCGAGGTCGGCACCGACCCGCGCGCCTGGACGCC
>NZ_JBHXCW010000441.1:0-2532 GCF_042725365.1 Lentzea sp. NPDC060358
GGTGATCAGAAAGGTTCGGTTCGTCATGCCACCGAATCTACACCGCGTCGATAAAAATCGACACTGTGTCGATTATGCGCCGGCTTCGTCACCCGCCGGCGCAAACAACTTGCCGGACCCCGGCGTCTGCGGGTAAACCTGCGCTCGTGCCCCTGTCCGTCCGTCTCGCCCGTGGCCGCCGGCCGCGTGGCTGCCGCGCGCCCGCACGGCGCGTGCTCGGACGCCGGGTGAGGTACGTGATCGGCTCCGAGGCGGGTCAGGTCGACGGAATGCGATGGCGTCGTGCGCCGCGCATCGCGCGGGATCGCTGAATCCCCGGCCACCCACGACCACCCGGACCTGACGTTCCGGGTCAGGAGCACATCGCCATGCAGCACTTCTTCCCGGCTGCCCCCGGCAGCCCGCCCTCCGCCGACGGGTACTTCGGCGCCTTCGGCGGCCGGTTCGTCCCGCAGGCCCTCCTCGCCGCCATCGACCAGGTGGCCACCGAGTACGAACGGGCGAAGGCGGATCCGGACTTCGTCGCCCGGCTCGAAGACCTGCTCGTGCACCACGTCGGCCGCCCGAGCGCCCTCACCGAGGCACCGCGGTTCGCCGCTCACGCCGGCGGCGCGCGGATCTTCCTCAAGCGCGAGGACCTGAACCACACCGGCTCGCACAAGGTGAACAACGCGCTGGGCCAGGCACTGCTGGCTCAGCGGATGGGCAAGACGCGCGTCATCGCCGAGACCGGCGCCGGGTCGCACGGCGTCGCGACCGCCACCGCGTGCGCGCTGACCGGCCTCTCCTGCACCGTCTACATGGGAGAGACGGACATGCGGCGGCAGGCCGTGAACGTTGCGCGCATGGAACTCCTCGGCGCCGAGGTCGTTCCGGTGACGTCGGGCTCGCGCACGTTGAAGGACGCGATCAACGAGACGTTCCGCGACTGGGTCGCCCGCACGCAGGACACGCACTACCTCTTCGGCACGGTCGCCGGGCCGCACCCGTTCCCGGCGATGATCCGCGACTTCCAGCGCGTCATCGGCGTCGAGGCCCGCCGGCAGCTGCTCGAGCGGACCGGGCGCCTGCCCGACGCGGCCCTCGCCTGCGTCGGCGGCGGGTCCAACGCGATCGGCCTGTTCCACGCGTTCCTGGACGACCCGGTCCGGCTGGTCGGCTGCGAGGCCGCCGGGCGCGGCGTGGACAGCGGTGAGCACGCCGCGTCGCTGACGGCCGGCGAACCGGGGGTGCTGCACGGCTCCCGTTCGTACGTGCTGCAGGACGACGAGGGCCAGATCCGCGAGGCCTGGTCGATCTCCGCGGGCCTCGACTACCCCGGAGTGGGCCCCGAGCACGCGCACCTGCACTCGTCCGGACGAGCCGAGTATCGCCCGGTCACCGACGACGAGGCCATGCACGCGTTCCGCCTGCTGGCGACCACCGAGGGGATCGTCCCGGCGATCGAGAGCGCGCACGCGCTGGCCGGCGCCCTCCGGCTCGGCGCGGAGCTGGGGCCCGGCGCGCTCGTGCTGGTGAACCTCTCCGGCCGCGGCGACAAGGACCTCGGCACGGCTTCGGTCCACTTCGGACTGGAGGCCGCGCGATGACCGCCCGGCTGCTCACCGACGCGCTCGCGCGGGCCCGCCGCGAGGGCAGGGCCGCTCTCGTCACCTACCACCCCGCGGGGTTCCCCACCGTGGACGAGGGGATCGCGGCGATCCTCGCGACCCTCGACGCCGGCGCGGACGTCGTCGAGGTGGGCCTGCCGCACAGCGACCCGGTGCTCGACGGCCCGGTCATCCAGGCGGCGGACGACATCGCGCTGCGCGGTGGCGTCCGGATCGCCGGCGTGCTGCGCACCGTGCGCGAGGTGCACGCCGCCACCGGCAAACCGGTGCTGGTGATGTCGTACTGGAACCCCGTGTCGCGCTACGGCGCCGAGCGCTTCGCGCGCGAGCTGGCCGAGGCCGGCGGCTCGGGGTGCGTGCTGCCGGACCTGCCGGTGGCGGAGTCCGGGCCGTGGCGCCGCGCGGCTGCCGCGCACGGGCTGGCCACGGTGTTCGTCGTCGCCCCGAGCAGCACGGACGCGCAGCTCGCGGAGACGGCGGCGGCCGGCACCGGGTTCGTCTACGCCTCCGCCCTGATGGGCGTCACGGGCACGCGCGACTCGGTGGACGAGGCCGCCGCGGTGCTCGTGGCGAGGCTCCGCGCGGTCACCGGCCTGCCGGTGTGCGTCGGCATGGGCGTCTCGGACGCCCGGCAGGCGGCGCACGTCGCCGGGTTCGCCGACGGCGTGATCGTCGGGTCGGCACTGGTGGCGACGCTGCTCGACGCGGCGGACCCCGGCGAGAGCCGGACGGCGCTCGCTCGCCTCGCCGGTGAGCTGGCGGCCGGGGTGCGGGCGTAGGGACCGCGCCGGGGTGGCCGGGCCCCCGGCGGGGCCCGCCACCCCAAAGCTCGCCACGACCACGGCGGGGCCGAGGTTATCCACCCCCCGGTACGGGGTTAGGTGGGGGTGCCAGCAGCCGACCGAGACGGCGCGGCAGAAAC
>NZ_JBHXCW010000442.1:0-2485 GCF_042725365.1 Lentzea sp. NPDC060358
GGATGCACCCGCGGCCGTCACGTTGTTGCTGGTCGCACTCACTGCGCGGGAGCCGCCTCGGCAGCAGCGTCCTCGGTGGCGGCCGGGGCGTCGGCCGGCTTCGCGGCGTCTTCCTCGGACACCACGACGAGGCTGATCTTGCCGCGCTGGTCGATGTCGGCGATCTCGACGCGGAGCTTGTCGCCGACCTTGACGACGTCCTCCACCTTCGCGATGCGCTTGCCGTTGCCCAGCTTCGAGATGTGGACGAGGCCGTCCTTGCCGGGCAGCAGCGAGACGAACGCGCCGAACGCGGCCGTCTTCACCACGGTGCCCAGGAAGCGCTCGCCGACCTTCGGCAGCTGCGGGTTCGCGATCGCGTTGATCATGCCGATCGCGGCCTCGGCCGAGGGGCCGTCCGCCGCACCGACGTAGATCGTGCCGTCGTCCTCGATGGAGATGTCGGCACCGGTCTGCTCGGTGATCGAGTTGATCATCTTGCCCTTCGGGCCGATGACCTCGCCGATCTTGTCGGTCGGGATCTTCACCGACGTGACGCGCGGCGCGAAGGCGCTCATCTCGTCCGGGTCGGCGATGGCCTCGGCCATGACCTCGAGGATCGTGTAGTGCGCGTCGCGGGCCTGGCCCAGCGCCGCGGCCAGCACCTCGGACGGGATGCCGTCGAGCTTCGTGTCGAGCTGCAGCGCCGTCACGAACTCCTTGGTGCCCGCGACCTTGAAGTCCATGTCGCCGAACGCGTCCTCGGCACCGAGGATGTCGGTCAGCGCCACGTACTCGGTCTTGCCGTCGACCTCGTCGGAGACGAGACCCATCGCGATGCCGGAGACCGGCGCCTTCAGCGGGACACCCGCGTTCAGCAGCGACAGGGTCGAGGCGCAGACCGAGCCCATGGACGTCGAGCCGTTGGAGCCGAGGGCCTCGGACACCTGGCGGATCGCGTACGGGAACTCGTCGCGCTTCGGGAGCACCGGCATGAGCGCGCGCTCGGCCAGTGCGCCGTGGCCGATCTCGCGGCGCTTCGGCGAGCCCACGCGGCCGGTCTCACCGGTCGAGTAGGGCGGGAAGTTGTAGTGGTGCAGGTAGCGCTTGTGCGTCTCGGGGGACAGCGAGTCGATCTGCTGCTCCATGCGCAGCATGTTCAGCGTGGTGACACCCAGGATCTGGGTCTCGCCGCGCTCGAACAGCGCCGAGCCGTGCGTCCTCGGGATCACGGCGACCTCGGCACCCAGGTCGCGGATGTCGGTGAGGCCGCGGCCGTCGATGCGGACCTTGTCGCGCAGGATCCGCTGGCGCACGAGCTTCTTGGTCAGCGAGCGGAACGCGGCGCCGACCTCCTTCTCGCGACCCTCGAACTGCTCCGCCAGCTTCTCGAGCGTGGCGGCCTTGATCTCGTCGAGCTTGCTCTCGCGCTCCTGCTTGCCCGCGATCGTCAGCGCCTGCGCGAGCTCACCCGCGGCAGCCGAGTCGACGGCCTCGAACGCGTCGGCCTGGTAGGCCGGGTACGTCGGGTACTCGCCGGTCTCCTTCGCGGCGACCTGGGCGAGCTGCGCCTGGGCCTCGCAGAGGACCTTGATGAACGGCTTGGAGGCCTCGAGGCCGGCGGCCACGACCTCCTCGGTGGGGGCGGTGGCGCCCTCGGCGATCATGTCGATCACGTTGTCGGTGGCCTCGGCCTCGACCATCATGATCGCGACGTCGCCGGAGTCGACCACGCGGCCCGCGACGACCATGTCGAACACGGCCTTCTCGAGCTGCTCGTGCGTCGGGAACGCCACCCACTGGCCCTCGATCAGCGCGACGCGGACGCCGCCGATCGGGCCGGAGAACGGCAGGCCGGCGAGCTGCGTCGACGCGGACGCGGCGTTGATCGCCACGACGTCGTACAGGTCGGCCGGGTTGAGGCTCATGACCGTGATGACGACCTGGATCTCGTTGCGCAGACCGTCCACGAAGGACGGGCGCAGCGGGCGGTCGATCAGGCGGCAGGTGAGGATGGCGTCCGTGCTCGGACGGCCCTCGCGCCGGAAGAAGGAGCCGGGGATGCGGCCCGCGGCGTACATGCGCTCCTCGACGTCCACCGTGAGGGGGAAGAAGTCGAAGTGCTCCTTGGGGTGCTTCGACGCCGTGGTGGCGCTCAGCAGCATCGTGTCGTCGTCCAGGTACGCCACCACGCTGCCGGCGGCCTGGCGCGCGAGACGTCCGGTCTCGAAGCGGATGGTGCGCGAGCCGAACTTGCCGTTGTCGATTACGGCAGACGCCTCGTGGACTTCAGTGTCCGTCATTTACTTTGGTGCTCCTCGTCTTTGGGGACACCGCTCACGCGTTCTTGACGAGGCCGGTCTTCGATCGAAGTCCCCTGGGGCGTTCCCACCAGGCGACCACTACCGAGGACCGGCGCGGAAACTGCTTCGCGCGACGCGGGTCCTGTTGTGCTTCCTCTTTGCAACCGGGGATGTGTATACACCCGGTTGTGCGCCGAGGGGGC
>NZ_JBHXCW010000443.1:0-2245 GCF_042725365.1 Lentzea sp. NPDC060358
CCTTTGGGAGTGCCGGGGGCCAGGGGGCGGAGCCCCCAACAGGGGGCAAGGGGGCGAAGCCCCCAAAACGCCAAGCTCACGCAGGCGTCCCCCCGAAAGGAAGACCCCTTGAACCCAAACGCTACTCAGGGGGTCCGACAAGATCGAAGAGTCGACCTCACCGCCGCATGAACGGCGGAACGTCGACCTCGTCATCGGGGTCGTCGGTGACGGGAACCGGCCGAGACGGCAGGGACCCGTTCTGCGACAGCGACCGGGGTACGGACGAGAACCCGTTCCCCTGCACCGGCGACGGCTGCGGCGGCACGGCCGTGGGCGGGGCCTGCCGGATCTCGGGCTGGTGCACCGGCGGCGGAGGCGGAGCCTGCACCACGGGCGGCGGGGCCTGGACGACGGGCTGCGGCACGGGCTGGGCTACCGGGGCGGCGGTGGCGGCGGCGATCGGGCCGGAAGCGGCCCGGGACAGCGACGACAGGGCTGTCGGCTCCAGCTTCTTGTGCGTGGGTCCCCCGCTGTCGAACCCGGCCGCGATCACCGTGACCCGGACCTCGTCACCGAGGGAGTCGTCGATGACCGTACCGAAGATGATGTTCGCGTCGGGGTGGGCGGCTTCCTGGACCAGCGACGCGGACTCGTTGATCTCGAAGAGGCCCAGGTCGGAGCCACCGGCGATCGACAGCAGCACGCCGTGCGCGCCCTCCATCGAGGCTTCGAGCAGCGGCGAGTTGATGGCCTTCTGCGCGGCTTGCACCGCGCGGCCCTCCCCTCTGGCCGAGCCGATGCCCATCAACGCCGAGCCCGCGCCGGACATGACCGACTTGACGTCGGCGAAGTCCAGGTTGATCAGACCGGGGGTCGTGATCAGGTCGGTGATGCCCTGGACACCGGACAACAGCACCTCGTCCGCGGAGCGGAAGGCGTCCATGAGGCTGACACCGATGTCGCCCAGCTGCAGGAGCCGGTCGTTCGGGATGACGATGAGCGTGTCGCACTCGTTGCGCAGGGCCTGGATGCCGTCCTCGGCCTGCTTGGCGCGGCGCTTGCCCTCGAACGAGAACGGGCGCGTCACGACGCCGATGGTGAGTGCGCCGAGCTTGCGGGCGATCGAGGCCACCACCGGCGCGCCGCCGGTGCCCGTGCCGCCGCCTTCGCCGGCGGTCACGAAGACCATGTCGGCCCCCTTGAGGACCTCCTCGATCTCCTCGCGGTGGTCCTCGGCCGCCTTGTGACCGACCTCCGGGTTCGCGCCGGCGCCGAGGCCGCGCGTGAGCTCGCGGCCGATGTCGAGCTTGACGTCGGCATCAGACATCAGCAGGGCCTGCGCGTCGGTGTTCACCGCGATGAACTCGACACCCTTGAGCCCGACCTCGATCATGCGGTTGACGGCGTTGACGCCGCCACCACCGATGCCGACGACCTTGATCACCGCGAGGTAGTTGTGCGGGGGCGTCATCGGATCCGCCTTCCTGATCGTGGTCCGCGCGTGGTGCTGGGTGGGGATGCACCCGGATCGAAGCTCTCAACCTCTCGTCGAGGCCCAGAGTTATGTCAACCCCGTATGTTCCTGCTGGACGGTAAGCACCGGCGGTGCGTCGGTCCAGCAGCCACGCCGTAGGGTCCCAACACTGTGCGCTACTACTCCCCGGTCGTGCCGTCAAGCAGTGCGCATGGTGTCGAGCACGGCGCATCACCAGCCTAGTCGGACGCCGATATCGGAGATCGTCTCCCCCGGACTTCGCCGCGACCACGTGCTTTTGGGACCGAACAGCAGCGCCGGACCCCTTCTCCCCACCACCGTAGCCAAGCCCGGGCAGCCGGGCCACGCGGGTTCCCCCACCACCGCCGACTACTGTCCTTTGTGGACGGAATCGCAGGTGGGAGACCGACTTGAGTACTTCCTTCGGGTGACAACGATCAAGACGGCTAATGCCCCGCGGCGCAGGTCGATGAACACGGCAGTCGTCCGTCACCCAGGAGGCCCGTCTTGGCACCCGCACCCGCGTCCGTGCGCTCGCTCGTCGTCGAAGCGATCGTCCTGGAGCTCGTGACCAGCAGGCTCGGCAGCCTGCTCGTGCGAGCCGCGATGGCGCGGCTCAGGCCGAACGGCTGACGGACCCCGAGGAGGAGATCCCATGTGCTCGCAGCCGAACCCCCGCTCGTCGCACCGGCGTCCGCGCCGCTTCCCGGCGCCGTCGCGCCCTCCGCTGCCGCGGCCGTGACGCGATCGAGCTGAACGGCGCGGGGC
>NZ_JBHXCW010000444.1:0-2242 GCF_042725365.1 Lentzea sp. NPDC060358
GTCCTGGACGACGAGGAGGCGGGCCTGCTCCCGGCCCTGGTCGTGGGCGACACCGAACGCATGGTGCCGCGCATCGTCGACGAGTTCCGCACGGCCGGCCTCGCGCACCTGCTCGCGGTGAGCGGCGCGAATCTCGCCATCGTCTGCGGAGCGGTCTACCTGCTCCTGCGGCGCTTCGGACCCCGGCAGGCGGCCGTGGCGGCGGTGCTGGCGCTGATCGGGTTCGTGGTCCTGGCCGGTCCGGAACCCAGCGTGCTCAGGGCCGCGGTCATGGGCGCGATCGCGCTGCTGGCGCTGGGGCTGGGCCGCGAACGGTCCGCGGTGCCGAGCCTCGCGACCGCGGTGGTTGTGCTGGTGCTCGTCGACCCGGCGCTGGGAGGCGATCCCGGCTTCGCGTTATCGGTCATCGCGACGGCGGCGCTCGTGCTGGTCGCCCCGAGATGGGCGCGAGCGCTCAAGGACCGCGGTGTGCCGAACGGGCTGGCCGAGGCGGTCGTCATCCCGACGGCCGCGAGCCTCGCCACCGCTCCGGTGGTAGCCGGGCTGAGCGGCCAGGTGAGCCTGGTGTCGGTGGTCGCGAACCTCGTCGCGGCGCCGGTGGTCGCACCGGCCACCGTGCTGGGTGTGATGGCGGCGGTCGTCGCGTCGTGGTGGCCGGACGGGGCCGAGGTGCTCGTCCACGTCGCCGGGCCTGCGGTGACCTGGCTGGTCCAGGTCGGGCGGCAGGCGGCGACCGTGCCGGGTGGTGCGGTCGACTGGCCGGAGGGCTGGACCGGTGCGGCCGCGCTGACCGCGGTCGTGGCGGTCACGGTGTTGTTGCTGCGGTTCAAAAAGACGCGGACGTTGGTCGTCGCCGTGCTCATCGGCGGGTTCGTGGTGCTGGTGCCGCTCGAGGTGGTGGCGCCGGACTGGCCGCCGGAGGGCTGGAAGGTCGTCGGCTGCGATGTCGGCCAAGGCGATGCGCTGGTCCTCGCCACGGACGACGCCGACCGGGCGGTCCTCGTCGACACCGGACCCGATCCCGGTGCGGTGGACCGGTGCCTGAAGACGTTGGGGATCAAGAGGATCCCGCTCGTCGTGCTGACGCACCTGCACGCCGACCACGTCGGTGGACTGGCCGCGGTGCTCACCGGGCGTGCGGTGGGAGCCGTGGCGGTCGGACCGCTCAAGGAGCCCTCGTGGGCGTGGCGGGAGGTCAGCGAGCAGGCCCGCGCACACGGCGTGCGGGTGGTGGAACCGAAGGCGGGGGAGAGGTTCTCCCTGCCAGGACTGGAGTTGGAGGTGCTGGGTCCGCGACGGCCGCCGGTCGCCGAGGACGAGAACACGACGGTGAACGACTACTCGCTCGTGGTGAAGGCGCACACGAGTGCGGGCCGGGTGCTGCTCACCGGTGACGTCGAACTGGCCGGCCAAGCGGCGTTGCTGGGGGAGCGGGACCTCGGAGCCGAGGTGCTCAAGGTGCCGCACCACGGGTCCCGGTACTCGCTGCCCGCGTTCCTGCGGGCGGTGCGACCGCGGATCGCGCTGGTCAGCGTGGGCGAGGGGAACAGGTACGGGCACCCGAGTCCGCACGTCATCGACGTGCTGCGGACGGGAGGTGCGCTGGTGTTGCGCACGGACAAGGACGGAGACCTGGCGGTGTTGCCGGGAAACCGGATCGTACGGAGGAGAAGAGATGGTCTGGGTCAGGTTGTACAACGCGCGGTACCCGATTCCCGGTGGCACGCCGGGGTTCGGCTGGGCGCTGTGGCAGATGAACTACTCGGCCACGCCGTGGCCGCACGACGAGCTCAAGCCCGATTTCGGTTACTACATCTGCGAATCGCTCGACGACGGCACACGCGCCATCACGTACAAGGCGAAGACGACGCACGTGCTGCCGTCGACGAAGACCGCGTCGCCGGAGGAGGCGTACGACCTCGTATCGGAGCACGTGTTCGACGACGGCCTGAGGATCGAGCCGCACGTCTGGCACGACTACCACTACAACGCGCTGAAGGCGGAAGCCGATTGGCCGCAACGGATCGCGGCGTGGCGCGCGGACGTGTGGTCGGTCGGACCGCACGTGATGGACGGGCTGAAACGGTTCCCGCGCACCGGGTGGGTGCAGACGGACGCGATCTCCATCTGAGTTCGGGCGCGCTCGCGGTCGACGCCCGGTCCCGGACGTGAAACCGGTCCTGGACAGGAAAGAGCTCGGGGACGCGGGTGCGTCCCCGAGCCTGGAGGAGGTGGTTATCCC
>NZ_JBHXCW010000445.1:0-2176 GCF_042725365.1 Lentzea sp. NPDC060358
GCCCCTGGGCCGACCCCGCGGGGCGGCCCGGCCTGTCGCCACTAGCTCTTGGCCACCAGCGTCAGCACGTCGTAGCGCGCCACCGACTCGCCCTTCTGGTTCGCCACGTCGGCGTCCCAGCGCACCTCGCCGTAGTCCTGGTCCTCGCGCGGCGTGATCTGCTTGACCGTCAGCGTCACCGTGAGCTGGTCGCCGGGGAACGTCGGCGTGACGAACCGCAGGTTCTCCAGCCCGTAGTTGGCCAGCACCGGGCCGGGCTCCGGCGAGACGAAGAGCCCCGCGGCGAACGACACCACCAGGTAGCCGTGCGCGACCCGGCCGCCGAAGAACGGGTTCGCGGCGGCGGACTCCTCGTCCATGTGCGCGTAGAACGTGTCGCCGGTGAACGACGCGAAGTGCTCGATGTCCTCCAGCGTCACCTCGCGCGGGCCGGCCACGACCGTGTCGCCCAGGCGCAGTTCGGCGAGCGTCTTGCGGAACGGGTGCACGTCGTCCTCGCGGCGGGGCGCGCCCGTGACCCAGCGGTTGGTGATGGCGGACAACGCGCGCGGGCTGCCCTGCACGGCCGTGCGCTGCATGTGGTGCAGCACGCCGCGCATGCCGCCCATCTCCTCGCCGCCGCCGGCGCGTCCGGGGCCGCCGTGCACCAGCATCGGCAGCGGGGACCCGTGGCCGGTCGACTCGCCCGCGTCCTCGCGGTCGAGCACCAGCAGGCGGCCGTGCCACGGCGCGACGCCGATCACGACGTCCCGCACGAAGTCGGTGTCGGCCGAGACGATCGACCCGACCAGCGAACCGGACCCGCGCGCGGCCAGTGCCACCGCGTCGTCGGCCGAGGTGTACGGCATCAGCGTCGACACCGGCCCGAACGCCTCGACCTCGTGCGGCTGCACGGCGTCGGCGGCGGCGCGCAGCAGCATCGGCGACATGAACGCGCCGCGTTCGGCGTCAGCGTCCACAAGGGACAGCGCGCCGTCGCCATACACCACCGAGGAGCTCTCCCGCAACGACTTCAGCGACCGGAGCACCTCCTCGCGCTGCTCCAGGCCGGCGAGCGCGCCCATCTTCACCGACCGGTCGGCCGGGTTGCCGATCACGACCTCGCCGAGCTTGGCGGCGACGGCCTCGCCCACCTCGTCGATCAGGCCGGCGGGCACGAGCGCGCGCCGGATCGCCGTGCACTTCTGGCCGGCCTTCGTCGTCATCTCGGTGACCAGCTGGTCGACGAACAGGTCGAACTCCGGCGTGCCCGCGACGGCGTCCGGGCCGAGGATCGAGCAGTTGAGCGAGTCGGCCTCGGCGTTGAAGCGCACGGACGACCGGATCACGGCCTGGTGCGTGCGCAGGTGCTGGGCGGTGGAGGCGGACCCGGTGAACCCGACGAGGTCCTGCGGGGTCAGGTGGTCGAGCAGGTCGCCCGCGGAACCGCAGACCAGCTGCAGCGAGCCCTCCGGCAGCAGCCCGGAGGCGAGCATCAGCTCGACCATCTTCTCGGTCACGTACGCGGTCTGGGAGGCGGGCTTGATCAGCGACGGCACCCCGGCGATGAACGCGGGCGCGAACTTCTCGAGCGGCCCCCACATGGGGAAGTTGTAGGCGTTGATCTGCACCGCGACCCCGCGCAGCGGAGTGCAGATGTGCTGGCCGACGAACGTGCCGCCGCGGCCCAGGGGCTCCAGCGCGCCGTCGACGAACACCTTGTCGTTGGGCAGCTCGCGCTTGGCCTTCGACGCGTACCCGAGCAGCACGCCGAAGCCGCCGTCGATGTCGATCCACGAGTCGGAGCGGGTGGCGCCCGAACGCGCCGACAGCGCGTACAGCTCGGCCTTGTGCTCCTTGAGGTACAGCCCGAGCGCCTTGAGCAGCTGCGCGCGCTGGTGGAACGTGAGCTCGCGCAACGCGGGCCCGCCGACCTCGCGGCCGTGGGCCAGCGCGGCCCGCATGTCGACGCCCGCGGACGAGATCCGGGCGATCTCCTCACCCGTGACGGCGTCGTGCAGCGGCGCGCCCTCCTCCGACGAGGTGTGCCACCCGCCCGACACGTAACTGCGCAGCAAGCTCATCGAGCCAACCCTTCTCACGCTGGGCCGGCGGGTCCGCGCCGACCTCGTTCCCGCACGGTAGCAGTGGCCGGGGTGATCTCGGCGGAGCTCGGGCGCGCGGGCGAGCAGAAGGG
>NZ_JBHXCW010000446.1:0-2113 GCF_042725365.1 Lentzea sp. NPDC060358
GTCCACAACGTTAGGCGGGACGGGACCGTCTCGTCCAGTCCTATGATGTGCGTCATGACCAAGCGCACCCCGACCGGCGCCGCCGTCCTGCAGCCGCAGGTGACGAAGGCGATCACCGAGGCCGTCCTCGACGAGCTCGCGCAGACCGGCTACGGGCGGCTGTCGATGGAGGCCGTGGCCAAGCGGGCGGAGGTCGGCAAGAGCGCGCTGTACCGGCGCTGGCCGTCCAAACAGGACATGGTGGTCGCGGCGCTGTCGGAGTTCTCCGTGCCCTTGGCCGAGGTCGAGGACACCGGGTCACTGCGCGGCGACCTGCTCGCGACCGTCACGGCGGTGCACGACTGGCTCTCGCACCCGCGGTTCGCCACGATCCTGCCCGACCTCACGGCCGAGGCCGTCCGCAGCCCGGCGTTGTCCGACGCGATCGCCGCGACCATCGGCGAACCGCGGCGGGCCCTGGGAGCCGTGACGCTGCGGCGGGCGATCGAGCGGGGCGAGCTGCCGGCCGGCCTGGACTTCGAGATCGCCCTGGACCTCGTCGCGGCGCCGGTCTACTGGCGCATGTCGGTCCGCCGCGCGGAGGTGGAACCCGACTACCTCGAACGGCTCGTCGACCACCTGCTGCGCGCTCTTCAGTGCTGATAGCTGGGGTAGTCGACGTACCCGCCGCCCGCCCCGAACCAGGTGTCGCGATCGGCCGCGACGAGCGGCAGGCCGAGCCGGAACCGCTCGACGAGGTCGGGGTTGCCGAGGTAGGCGCGGCCGTAGCTGATCAGGTCGGCGCCGTTGGCGAGCCACCGCTCCCCCTGCTCCCGCGTGCTCTCGTCCGGGCCGATCTGGCCGCCGGGGTTGAGGACGAACGCGGTCGGCCACGCCTTGCGCAGTCCCAGCAGCACCTCGTCGTCCGTCGTCGCCATCACGTGGATGTAGGCGATGTCCGGCAACGCCTTCAGCAGCTCGCCGTAGAGCACGGGCACGTCCTCCTCGACGATGCCCTGGATCTGCCCGCCCGGTGAGAGGCGGATGCCGACGCGCTCCCGGCCGATGGCGTCCGCGACCGCGCCGACGGCCTCGGCGGCGAACCGGATGCGGCCGGCGACCGAGCCGCCGTAGCCGTCGGTGCGCTGGTTGGCGCTGGAGGACAGGAACTGCTGGATCAGGTACCCGTTGGCGCCGTGCAGCTCGACACCGTCGAACCCGGCCTCGACCGCGTTGCGCGCGGCCTGCGCGAACGCGGTGACCTGGTCGGCGACCTCCGCCGTCGTGAACGCGCGGGGCACCGGCGCGGGCTTCATGCCGGTGGGCGTGAACACCTCGGTGCCGGCCGCGATCGCCGACGGACCGGCGGGCTGGTGCCCCGCGACCTCGACGTGGCCGATGCGGCCGCCGTGCATGAGCTGGGCGAAGATCCGGCCGCCGTTGGCGTGCACGGCGTCCGTGACGACGCGCCAGGCCGCGACCTGCTCGTCGTCGTGCAGGCCCGGGGTGAACGGGCCGGACTGGCTGGCGGCGGTGGGCTGCACGCCCTCGGTGACGATGAGTCCGGCGGTGGCGCGCTGGGCGTAGTAGGTGGCCGTCTCCGCGGTCGGCTTGCCGTCGACGGCCCGCGACCGGGTCATCGGCGCCATGACGAGGCGGTTCGGCAGGGTCAGGGTCCCGAGCTGGTAGCTGGTGAGGAGCATGCGACTAGGCTAAAAACCTGACATTGACGTCAGAGATAGCTTTTGTGGCGGAGGTCTCATGAAGATCGGCGAACTGGCCGAGCGGACAGGCGTGAGCGTGCGCGCGTTGCGCTACTACGAGGAGCAGGGGCTCCTCCACGCCGAGCGCAGCGAGAGCGGCCAGCGGCGGTACACCGACCCCGCCGTCAGCCGCGTCCGCCTGATCCAGCAGCTCTACGGCGCCGGGATCTCCAGCGCGTCGATCGCGGAGATGCTGCCGTGCATGGCCACGGGGATCGCCTCGCCGCAGGTGCTCGCGAAGCTGCACGGCCACCGGGCATCGGTGCTGCGGCAGATCGAGGAGCTCCAGGACACGCTCGGGCAGCTCGACACCGTGATCGCGGGAGCCACCAGCAGCCACGGCCGGGGGACTCCGTGCCCGCCCTACTGAG
>NZ_JBHXCW010000447.1:0-1982 GCF_042725365.1 Lentzea sp. NPDC060358
ACCCGAACCGCACGCCGCGCCGAACAGGGCGAGCGACGCGGCGCCGATGGCGAGGACGGTGTTGCGGACGGTCTTGTTCATGACGAGACATCTCCCAGGGTGTTCGGGCACTTGATGCCGGTGATTCGCCGCCCCGGGAGCGGCGGATGGGTCCGGTTACCGACCTGTTACCAACCGGCTCGCGCACAGGGGCCCACCAGCACGAACACCCGTCCGTCCACACGGGACGGTCACGGCGGCCGATCACGCGTGCCGCCAGGCCCTTCGCCGGGGACGCGTCACGCCATCGGGATCGCGAGCACCGGTGTCGTCGTGGGGGCGGGCGATCCCCCGCTCGGCTCGACGGTCAGCGCGATCGCCCGCGCACCGGTCAGGCCGCCGGCGACCACGGGCTCGTCCCGCACCAGGCCCGCCGACCGCGGCCCGTCGGGTCCGACCACCCACAGCTGGTACGCGCGGTCCGGGGCCAGCGAGGGCAGGTCCTCGGCGAGGAACACCGCGCGGTCCCGGCTCGGCGACATCACGACCGTCCCCTCCCCGCCCGCGGACCCCGTCTCGTTGCGCACCTGCACGTCGGGGGCCTTCAGCAGGTCCGACACCTGGCTGTAGCCGGCCGCCGACTGCCGCACGGCGTCGAGCTCGCGGCCGGCCTGCACGGCCTGGACGCCCAGGACGACCACGACCAGCACACCGGCCGCCGCCGCGAGGACGCTGCTCCGCACCAGCCACGGTGCCCGCGGGGGCGGCACGAGCACGGGTGCCACCACCGGTGCCGGCGGCACCTGGCGGGTGGCGCTCACCTCGCCGAGCACACGCTCCCGCAGGTGGCCGGGCGGCTCGGTCTCCGTTCCCGCACCGAGCAGGGAGGAGGTGGCCTGCAGCCCGGCGACCTCCTGGGCGCACGGCGGGCAGTGCGGCAGGTGGCGTTCGAACTCCGCGCGCTCGGCCGCGTGCAGGGCGTTCACCGCGTACACCCCCGTCAGCGTGTGCACGTCCGGCAGCACGCTCACGCCGTGACCCCCAGGCAGTCGCGGAGCCGGATCAGGCCGTCGCGCATCCGGGTCTTCACCGTGCCGAGCGGGACGCCGAGCAGGCTCGCCACCTCCGGGTAGGTGTAGCCCTGGTAGTACGCCATCAGCACGGACTCGCGCTGCAGCTCGGTCAGCGACCGCAGGCACCGCCGGACCTTGCGCTGCTCCAGGCGTTCGGCGACCTGCTCGACGACCTCGTCGAACGGCGTCCCCACCTCCAGCGCCGCGACCCGCCCGTCGCGGTCGGCACTGGCCTGCGCGGACCGCACCCGGTCGACCGCGCGCCGGTGCGTCATCGTGAGGATCCAGGTCATGGCCTTGCCGCGCTCCGGGTCGAACCGGCTCGCGGTCCGCCACACCTCCAGCATGACCTCCTGGAACACCTCCTCCGACTGCGCCTGGTCGCGCAGCACGCGGCGGACGAGCCCGAACACCGAGCCCGACACGGCGTCGTAGAGCTGCCCGAACGCGGCCTCGTCGCCCCGCGCCACGCGCAGCAGCAGGCCCTCCGCGTCCGCCGGTCCCTCCGCACCGCGCGGAATGGTGGACTGGGCCTGGTCTGGTTCCCGCATCGCACTCCTCCTGGTCACCGACCGACTTCCGCCAGGAGCCGGCACCGGTCCGGAGAGTCGTGGTGGGAACGAGATATCACCGCTGCGCGGCAACCGCGGAATCGCTCACACCTTCGAGTGAAGGGCTACGCCTGCGCTCCGGCGGAGTGCGCCCGGCTCGGGTCCAGGGGCCGCTCCCGGACGGGTCACCGGCGGGGTGCGCGCCTCGCGCCCGTGGCCGGAGCAGCGCAGGCACGAGGTCGTCGACGCCGCCGGGGTGCGGGGCGTTGACGGGCACCCCGTCCGCGGCGAGGTGTACCACCGCAGCACCAGCGAGCACGCCCGGACCCGGCCGAGGCCGCCGTCGACGCCCGACGGACGCCCCGTCCCTGTGCGCCCG
>NZ_JBHXCW010000448.1:0-1926 GCF_042725365.1 Lentzea sp. NPDC060358
TTGTCATCGGGGGCACCGGGCTGATCGGCGGCCAGGTCGTGCAGCGGCTCGGCGAGCACGGCCACGACGCCGTGCCCGCCTCGCCGAGCAGCGGCGTCGACACGGTGACCGGCGAGGGAGTGGAAGAGGTGCTGCGGGGCGCCGACGTGCTCGTCGACGTGTCGAACTCGCCGTCGTTCGCGGACGACGACGTGATGAGCTTCTTCACCGCCGCCACCACCACCCTGACCCGGGCCGCCGCGAAGGCCGGCGTCGGCCACTACGTCGCGCTGTCGATCGTCGGCGCGGACGAGCTGCCCGAATCCGGCTACCTGCGCGCGAAGGTGGCGCAGGAGGAGCTGATCCGCGAGTCCGGCCTCACGCGCTCGATCATCCGCGCCACCCAGTTCTTCGAGTTCGCCGGCGCCATCGCGAACTCGGCGACGACGGACGGCGCCGTGCGCCTCCCGCACGGCGGCGTGCAGCCGGTCGCGGCGTCCGACGTCGCCGCGGTGGTCGCGCGCACCGCGGCCACCGGGCCGGTCGGTGGCGTGCTGGAGATCGGCGGGCCGGAGGAGTTCACGATGGACGGCTGGATCCGCGCCGTCCTGAAGCAGCGCAACGACGAGCGCGAGGTCGTGAGCGATCCGGCGGCCCAGTACTTCGGGACCGCGTTGACGGGCGAGCAGCTCGTGCCGAACGAGGGCGCGCAGCTCCAGCCGACGAGCCTGGAGGACTGGTTCGCCGCCGGCAACTAGAACTGCGCGTCGCGCAGCTGGCGGCGCGAGGTCACCCGGCCTTGCCGAACACCTTGCGCAGGTGCCGTTCCGTGGTGCGCAGACCCGCGCCGGCCTCTGGGGTCGAGCACCCCGGAGGACTTCCGCACGCGCCCGTGGTGACGATCGGAAAATCGCTGGCACTCCGGCACCGGGCAGGGCCACGATCCGCGCATGGTCGAAGTGCGCGTCGGCGCCGGAACTGTGCGCGGTGCGGTGGAATCGGGTGTGCGGGTCTTCCGCGGGATCCCGTTCGCCGCGGCCCCGGTGGGGGAGCTGCGGTTCGCCGCGCCCCGGCCGGTGCCGCCGTGGGACGGGGTGCGCGACGCGCTGGAGTTCGGGCCGCCGCCCCCGCAGGCGCAGGTGTTCGGCATGGACGGGGTCGGCGTCGCGGGCGACGAGTGGCTGACCGTCAACGTCTGGTCGCCCGACCTCGGCGGCGGCCTGCCGGTCATGGTGTGGATCCAGGGCGGCGCCTACACGATCGGCACGTCCGGGCTGCCCGAGTACGACGGCACGCGGCTCGCGCTCGACGGCGTCGTCGTGGTCACGTTCAACTACCGCGTGGGCGTCGAGGGTTTCGCCCAGCTCGAAGGGGCGCCCGCGAACCGCGGGCTGCTCGACCAGGTCGCGGCGCTCGAGTGGGTGCGCGCGGAGATCAGTGCGTTCGGCGGCGATCCCGGCCGCGTGACGGTGTTCGGGCAGTCGGCCGGGGGCGGGTCGGTGGCGGCGCTGCTCGCCATGCCGCGCGCCGCCGGGCTGTTCCAGCGGGCGATCGCGAGCAGCGTGCCGGGCACGTTCTTCACGCCGGAGCTGGCCGCGGACATCGCGAGCGTGTGCGCCGCCGAGCTCGGCCTGCGCCCGACCGCCGCCGATCTGTCCACTGTGGATCCCGCACTGCTGCCGGTCGCCGGGGACGAGGTGATGGCCCAGATCGGCCGGTTCACCGGCCGCTGGGGGCAGGCGGCGCACAAGAAGATCCCGTTCGCGCCGGTCGTCGACGGCGACGTGCTGCCGGTGGCGCCGTGGGAGGCGCTGGCGGCGGGCGCGGCGCGCGATGTCGAGCTGGTCGCCGGGCACACCCGGTCCGAGCAACGGCTGCTCACGATCATCGAGGGTGTTTTCGGGACGGTGACCGCCGCCCAGGCCGCGCAGGCGGCCGAGGTGTTCG
>NZ_JBHXCW010000449.1:0-1920 GCF_042725365.1 Lentzea sp. NPDC060358
GACGTGTGACGTCCGGGCCGACCTGTGCGAACGGTGACGTGCGAGCGCCTAGCGCCAGCGCATCGTCATCAGCAGACCGATGATCATCAGCGCGAAGCCGATGGCGAAGTTCCACGCGCCCAGCTCGAGCATGAACGGGATCTTCTCGGCCGCGATGTAGTTGACGACCAGCCACGCGAGGCCCAGCAGCATGAACCCGAGCATGACCACGACGTAGACCGGGTGTGACGGTCCCGCTGCCTTCACCTTGACCGGCGTGCGGTTGTCAGTGGGTGCGGTGTAAGCCGCCTTCTTCCGGACCTTGGACTTTGGCATGCTGTCCTCGCCTGACGTGGATATCCCTGAGTGCGCGAGTTTACGTGCACTACTCAGGAGACACGTTAACGTAGCGACCGTGGTGAGCGAACCACCTGGCAGACGCAGTTGTTTTCAGTTCACAGTCCGCGCGGAGGTTCTCAGGTGAACTCGGGACCGCAGCAGCCGCCTCCCCGGCGTCCTGCACCCCGTCGTGATGACCTGCAGCACGTGCGGGCCACCCCTTCTCCACGTCCGCTGCCGCCGCCGGAAGCCACGCAGTTCACCAGCGCTTTCTCCGGCAGCCTCCCGCCGGCGGGCGCGCCGCCGCGCCACCAGCAGGCCCCGCCTCCCGGCACCCCCGCCCGCGGGATGCCCCGGGCGACGCCTCCCGGCGGAATGCCCCGCCAGCCGACCCCGCCCGGCGGCATGCCGAGGCAGGGAATGCCCCCGCGCGCGATGCCGCACCGCGGAATGCCGCCGCGCCCACCCCGTCCCCGCCCGGTCGAGCCGCCCACCGAGGTGATCCCGCGCGTCCAGGACGACTACGACGACGAGTACTACGACGACGACTATTACGACGAAGAAGAGAAGCCGGCCCTCCCGCCGGAGAGCATGGCCCGCAAAACCGTGCGCGGCGTTGGCGAAGCCCTCATCACCATGGGCCTCGTCGTGCTCCTGTTCGTCGTCTACGAGGTCTACGTCACCGACCTGCTCTCCGCGGAGAAGCAGCAGGACGCCACCGCGGCCCTCGACTCCGAGTGGAGCTCGAACACCGTCACACCCCCGCCCGCCGACCCGAACCGCCAGTCGAAGCTGAACCTCATCGAGGGCAAGGCCTTCGCGAAGATGTACATCCCGGTCTTCGGCAACGACTGGAAGTTCTCCGTCGTCGAGGGCACCACCGACAAGCACCTCGAGATCGGCCCCGGCCACTACAAGGACACGGCCCAGCCGGGTGAGGCGGGCAACTTCTCCATCGCGGGCCACCGGGTCGGCAAGGGCGCCCCGTTCAACGACCTCGACCTGCTCCGCTCGTGCGACGCCATCGTCGTGCAGACCCAGACCCAGTGGTTCGTCTACCGGGTGCTCCCCATGAGCAACGAGGTGGCGGGCTGGGCCGCGAACGCCCGCGCGAAGGAAGCCGCCTGCACCGGCGTGGCCCCGCTGTCGACCACGCTGGGCGACGTCTACGCGAAGACCGTCGGCCAGGAGATCGTCGTCCCGTCCCAGGGCGAGGTCATCGCCCCGATCCCGCACCAGGTGGGCGCGACGGTGCCGGCCGACAAGCAGGCCCGCCTGCTCACCCTGACGACGTGCCACCCGCGGTTCTCCGACAAGCAGCGCCTGATCGTGCACGCGATCGAGACCAAGAGCTACCCGGTGGCCGACAACTTCGTGCCGCCCGAGATGACGGAGGGCTGATGTACGGCTGGATCTGGGCGCACCTGCCGGGCCCGCTGTACCTCAAGGTCATCGAGGCCGTCGTGCTGGTGACGGGCATCGTCGCCCTGCTGATGTTCGTGGTGTTCCCGTGGGCGGAGCCGAAGCTGCCGTTCAACAACGTGACGACGGAGTGACCGCCCGGTCCGGGTGAGGTGCGTGAAGCCGCCACCGCGCCCACGC
>NZ_JBHXCW010000450.1:0-1865 GCF_042725365.1 Lentzea sp. NPDC060358
CAGACTACAACTGGGCCGTGCACCCGGACGGCGTGCCGACGCCGGCGAACGTGGAGTTCGTGCCGATGATCTGGGGCGCGAAGTTCACCGACGACGCGACCATCGCCCGTGCGAGGGCCAACGGCAAGGTGCTGCTCGGGTTCAACGAGCCCGACTTCCCCGACCAGGCCAACATGTCGCCGGAGCAGGCGCTCGACCTGTGGCCGAAGCTCGCCGCCACCGGGCTGCGGCTCGGCAGCCCCGCCGTCGCGCACAGCGGCGACAAGGCGGGCGGCTGGCTCGACCGGTTCATGACCGGTGCGGCGCAAAGAGGTCTGCGCGTCGACTTCATCGCGGTGCACTGGTACGGCTCGGACTTCAGCCCGGCCGCCGTGGGGCACCTGAAGAACTACCTCGAGGCCGTGCACGCCAAGTACGGCAAACCCGTGTGGCTCACCGAGTACGCGCTCATCGACTTCTCGGGCGGCTCCCCGCGCTACCCGTCGCAGGCGGAGCTCGCGGCGTTCGCCCGCGGCTCGAGCGCGATGATGGAGAGCCTGCCGTGGCTCGAGCGCTACGCGTGGTTCGCGCTGCCCGCGGACAAGCCCGGCACCGGTCTCTACGCCCCCGGTGGCACCCCCAACCAGGCCGGTCAGGCCTACCGCGACGCGGGCTGAGTCCGCGCCGCTCCCCGTTCCCCACCTCGTTCCGGTTCGCCCTGCTCGAAAGGACTTTCGATGACCCACGCCCACACCCCTTCACGGATGAGGAGGCGCGTCCTGATCGCCGCCCTCGCCGTGGCCGGCGTCGCGGCGTCCGCTGTGACCGCGAACGCGATGTTCTTCACTCCCCCGAAGGCACCGCCGGTCGCGTCCTCGACGAGCACCACCACCACGACCACCACGTCGCAGACCAAGACGCAGGTGGCCGACCCCGCGACGCCCGCCCCCGCGCAGACCGGCGCGTCCACGGCCGCCCCGGCGACCACGAAGGCCGCCGTCGTCCTGCCGCCGCAGGAGCCGATCCCCGCGAACGCCGTGCGCGTCGCCGAGTTCGTCGCCGAGTGCCCGTTCACGCACCGCCTGCCGGACGACCCGATCGTGCTCCCGAACCTGCCGGGCGCCTCGCACTCGCACAGCTTCTTCGGCAACGAGTCGACCAACGCGCGCTCGACGATCGAGACCCTCGAGAAGGCCGGCAGCTCGTGCAACCCGAAGCAGGACCTCTCGTCCTACTGGGTGCCCACGCTGATGGCCGACGGCCAGCCCGTCGAGCCGACCGGCACCACGTTCTACTACCTCGGTGAGGGCGTGCGCGACGACGTGACCGCGCGCATCCAGCCGCTGCCGCACGGCCTGCGCATCGTCGCGGGCAACGCCAAGGCGACCGCGCCGGACGGCAGCACGCAGTCGCGCTGGTCGTGCCTGCACGCGGGCCACGTCGGTGCCTCGAAGGACTTCGTGAACTGCCCGGCGGGCACGATGCTCGAGTCCTACCTGGACTTCCCGCAGTGCTGGAACGGCAAGGACCTCGACTCGGCCGACCACAAGAGCCACATGTCCTACCCGGTCGCGGGCGACTGCCCGGCCACGCACCCGGTGCCCGTGCCGAAGCTGCGCCAGGTGCTGCGCTACCCGGTGAGCGGTGACCCGGCGAAGTTCAAGCTGTCCTCCGGTCCCGGTTTCACGATGCACGGCGACTTCTTCAACGCCTGGCCCGAGGCCGAGATGGCGCAGCGCGTCCGCGACTGCATCAACCGCATCGTCAAGTGCGGGCCGAACGGCCGCCCTTAGGGCCTGTGTCGAGGTCCTGTCCGATGAGAGTCGAGCCTGAGATGGTTTCTGGTGGTGCGGCCGAAGGGCCCGCATACCGGTGTTGTATGCGGG
>NZ_JBHXCW010000451.1:0-1862 GCF_042725365.1 Lentzea sp. NPDC060358
GCGTGGCGGTTTGACACCCCTGACCTGGTGCAGCGAGTGCTGGGCACGGCTCGTGACGGGACCCACCCCACCGGAACCTGCTGTTTCAAGCCAAAAGCAGCTCGGCTTCGCCGTCGCCTTGGCTCGCCTTCGGCATTGCCCTGCTCAGCCGACCAGCGAGCCTGCCAGCGGGGAGCGGTCTGCCTTCCACAGCACGCAGAGGATCTCCTGGCGGCCTGGGGCCGACGCGTCGTTCCAGGCCTCCCACTCCTTCTGGGTGGGGATCAGGCCGGTGAAGCCGAGGGCGTCCTTCGCCTTCGGTTCGATCACCTTGAACTGCTCGGTGCAGTAGTTCTTGGTGAACTCGGTGAAATAGTCCACGCCGGGGTACGGGGTGTCCTTCGGCTTGTCCCACAACGGGGTTGCGGCGGCGAAGAGCTGGATGCCGTGCGGGCCGTCGCACGGCACGTTCGAGCGCACCCCTGAGCCCTGGGTCAGGAAGTCCTTCGCGCACTGCGTGCCGGAGAGGTTCCACTCGGGCACGTCGCCGCCCCGGCCGAACGTGGCGATGCGTCGTGATGGCAGCGGTGCGCCTACCGGTAGTGCGGCGGCGTCGGTCCACTCCGTGGAGTTGGCGTCGTTCGGCGTGGAGCTGTTGCCCGGGTTCTTCTGCGCGTTGTTGCCGGTGTCGTCGGGCTTGAAGGCGACGTAGGCGCCGAACGCCGCGCCTGCCAGCAGCACGGCGCCCGCCGCGATCGCGATGACCTTGACGGCGGTCTTGTTCTTCTTCCCGGGGGACAGCTGCTGGGTCGTCACCGGCGATGCCGTGCCCTGCACGATCGCCACCAGCAGTTGGCGGGCCTGGGCCGCGGTCATCCGGCGGGCCGGGTCCACCGTCAGCAGGCCGTGGATCACCTGGGCCAGCGCGGGTGAGGACCGGCGCAGCACCGGTGGCTCGTTCATGACGGCGTGCAGCGTCGACGCGGTGGACGTGCGCTCGAACGGGCTGATGCCCTCCACCGCGTGCGCGATCGTGACGCCGAGGGCCCACAGGTCCGACGCCGGCGAGGCCTCCCAGCCGTGCAGGCGGTCCGGCGACATGTAGGCGGGCGAGCCGACGATGCCGCCGTTGGTGGTGAGCCGCGGGTCGTCGGTGGCCTGCGCGATGCCGAAGTCGGTGAGCTTCACCGCGCCGTCCGGCCGCACCATGATGTTGCTGGGCTTCACGTCTCGGTGCACGATCCCGGCCGCGTGGGCGGTGTCGAGCGCGCCGAGCACCTGCAGCGCCACCCCGGCCATCCAGGTGGAGTCGCGCGGTCCGTGCCGCTGCACGACGGTGGCGAGGTCGGCCGCGTCGACGAGCTCCATGGCGAGGTAGATGCGCCCGTCCTCGCGGATCACGTCGTGCACCGTCACGACCGCGGGGTGGTTCAACCGGCCCGCGGTCCGCGCCTCGCGGAGCATGCGCTCCTCCAGCACGGCGAACTCGCTCGGGTTGATGCCCTGCGGCGGGTGCAGCTCCTTGAGCGCCACGGGCCGGCCGAGCAGCTGGTCCTGGGCACGCCACACGACGCCCATCGCACCGCGGCCGAGCTCGGCCAGCAGTGTGTAGCGGTTGGCGACGACTCGCTGCTGTTGCTGCACGGACTATCCCTTCTGGACGCCCCCAGATGCGGCGAGCCTACCGACGCAGGTGTGAGCGCTCTCCCCTCGGGCACGTCCGCGGAGACGTCCGGGTTCAACGGGTGATCTGCGGCGGAGGCCTCCGCCGAGCTGTTCTCCGAGGTCGGGCACCGCTTTCCGGAACCGGCCGGGGCCGTACGTGCCGCCGCGGCCGCGTGCGGGAGCGCGTCTCATTTCGTCGGCCGGGCGCAGGAGAACGG
>NZ_JBHXCW010000452.1:0-1812 GCF_042725365.1 Lentzea sp. NPDC060358
CCCCTGAGACGGCCCAACCCCAGGTGCGAACCGAGCAGCGGCGAGACCGAAGGCGAGCAGTCTGGTAAACCGGACGCCTGACAGCCCTGTGACAAGCACGACACCCAAAACAAACAAAACCGGCGCAAACCACATCCAAAAACCAAAAAACCGAGACGAATCCCCCGAACCACGTCGAGCACCCCCCACCGAAGTGGTAAAAGAATCGTCACCCACAGCAACAAAACCTACGATGCCGTAACCGACGGTGGCGTAACCAGCGGTTCGTTGTGCATGCTAACTAGTCGTCTGCGACACAGGGAGCCGCAGACGCATCGGGCTGGAAGTGCAGGGCAAGGACATCGAGCAAAGGGGGATGTAGTGCTGCTGCGATGGAACAGTCTCGTGTCCCTGGGGGACAGCTTCACCGAGGGGATGGACGACCCCGGTCCGGGAGACACCTACGTCGGCTGGGCCGACCGCCTCGCGAACATGATGGCGAGGACCGCCCCGGAGTTCCGGTACGCCAACCTGGCCGTCCGCGGCAAGATGCTGCAGGAGATCATCGACGAGCAGGTCCCGCTGGCGATCTCGCTGAAGCCGGACCTCGTCACGTTCTGCGGCGGCGGCAACGACATCCTCACGCCGAACAGCGACCCGGACGCGCTGGCGGAGGTCTACGAGGTCGCGGTGGCCGACATACGGGCCGCCGGCTGCGACGTCGTGATCTTCACCGGCTTCGACACGCGCGGGACGCCGCTGCTCAGGAGCATCCGGGGCAAGGTCGCGATCTACAACACGCACCTGTGGTCGATCGCCGAGCGCTACCACTGCCGGATGGTCGACCTCTGGTCGATGCACGTGCTGCACGACCGGCGCGCGTGGAGCGAGGACCGGCTGCACCTGTCGCCGGAGGGGCACCAGCGGGTCGCGCTCAAGGCCGCCCAGGTGCTGGGGCTCGTCGACGACCACTCGTGGAACACGCCGTGGCCCGCGCTGCAGCAGATCGACTGGGTCACCCAGCGCAAGGCCGACCTGAAGTGGGCGCGCGAGCACGTCGTGCCGTGGATCGGGCGGCAGTTGCGGGGTGAGTCGATGGGCGACGGGCTGGCTCCGAAGCGGCCCGAGTTGCTGCCCATGGCGCGGTGCTCGGACGACGGATAGCGAAAGCCCGACCGGCACTCTCCCCCGAATGCCGGTCGGGCCCTTTCGGGCAGGCGCCTTACCCCCTCGGTAATCCCCCACTCGGCTGCCTGCACGTCCAACATCCCATGTTTTGGGACCATCCGACTAAACGCTCACTAAACCTCGGAGGACATCGCGTCCAACGCGGCCCGCACCTCCACCGCGCGGGCCGAGTTGACCTGCGAATACAGCCGCAGCGCCTCCGTCAATTCGGCTGCCGCAGCAACCCATTCCGCCCGGCGGAGCAACACACCCCCGAGGACGTGCCTGCCGAAGCCCTCCAGGTAGGTCACCTCGGCCACCGCGGCCTGGTCGACGACGTGGCGGGCGAGCGACTCGGCCTGGTCCAGCGCACCCGACTGCAGGTGCAGCTCGGCGAGGTTCGCGAGGCCGCGCAGCAACGCCACCTGGTCGCCGGAGCGGCGGTAGACCTCCACGGCGTTCGCCTGGTGCTGCAACGCCACGTCCACGTGGCCGCGGGCCTGTTCGACCTGCGCCACGTTGTTCAGGCCGTGGCCCTCCCCGACCACGTCACCCGACTGCTGTGCGAGCTGCACCGACTCCCAGAAGTGCAGCAGCGCCTCGTCGTGCTGCTCCAGCCGGAACAGGACGTCGGCGAGCTGGGCGAGCGTCAGCACCAGGTACTGC
>NZ_JBHXCW010000453.1:0-1811 GCF_042725365.1 Lentzea sp. NPDC060358
CTGCCACACCGGGGCGGGCTGCGGGTCGACCGGCGGACCGCGGACCCGCAGCAGGGCTGACGCCAGGTCGCCGCCCCGAGGCGGGGCGAGGGTGCCCTTCGCCGTGACCCGCTGGCCTGGCAGGAGGTCGCGCCACCTGTCCGCGGGTGCCAGCAGCACCAGGTGGGCGCCGTCGGAGGTGGCGGTGAGGATCACGTGGTCGACACCCGCCTGGTGACCACCGAAGCCTTCCGCGCGAAGACCTCGGGGGCGGGCGTCGACCTCCACGGTCAGGGTGGTGCTCCTGCCCTCGTTCGCGGCCAGGCGGAGCGGATGGGTCTCCGCGCGCAGGACGTGGCCGCCGACCCAGGCCGCCGCCACCGGCCCGGAGATCAGCAGGGCGATGGCGCAGGTCCTCGTCCACCAAGCCCTCCGCCACGCCACGAAACCGAGGGCTCCGGCCGTCAGTCCGGTGAGGACGGACAGCTGCCAGTTCAGGAAGAGTCCGGCCACCGCGGTGGCCCACACCGCTGCCGCGGCCGGGGCCAGGCGGTAGTCGTGGGATGTCGGGAGGGTGCGGGGCACCGGTTCCTCCAGGGGAAGTGGAGCGGACGCGCGTGGTGGCGGTCAGGTGTGGACCAGCTCGGTCAGCTTGGCGAGCTTGGAGCCGCCGATGCCTTCCACGTTGCGGAGCTCGTCGACGGAGGCGAAAGGGCCCTTGCGGCTGCGGTGGTCGACGATGCGCTGGGCCGTCACCGGGCCCACGCCGGGGAGGGTGTCCAGCTCGGCCGCGGTGGCGGCGTTCAGGTTGAGCTTGGGCGGGACGGTGTTGAGAACGCCCGCTGCGGGCGGCGGGATGCCGACCGCGATCTGCTCGCCGTCGGTGAGCTTGCGGGCCAGGTTCAGGTCGTGGAGGTTCGCGCCCGGTTTCACCCCGCCCGCCAGGCGCAGGGCGTCGGCCACCCGAGCGCCGGAGGTGACCGTGACCAGGCCGGGCGTGGCGACCTCGCCGATGACGTTCACGACCAGCTCCGGAGCGGGAGCCGACGTGCTCACCAGGGCGAGGGCCGGGGCCTGTTCGGCGGCGGGGCTCTGCCACCAGCTGCCGAGGCCGATCACCGTGCACGCGACGGCGACGCCCAGGGCCAGCAGGCCCCGGCGTGGCAGGCGGGGCAGGGTGAAGCGGCGGCGGGGCGGGCCGTGTTCGTCCGAGTCCTCCGAGCGTGCGAAGACCAGGGTCGGGTCGGCGCGCACCTTCTCGGCCAGTGCGGCCAGTCGTTCGCTCGGGCGGTCGTCCTGATGGGAGCGGGGAAGCATGCGAGCGACGCTACGGAGCGGGACGGGTGGGGAGGTGGGGTGAACCGCGGGGCTGTGGATTACTCGCGGGTTGTGGACAGGTCGCGATCACCCGTGCCTCGGGAACGCGGAATTGTCGGGGGTCTATGGGATGCTGTCGGGTCCTCCCGGCAGCACCACGACGCCCAGCACGCCGGGGCCCGTGTGCGCGCCGATCACCGCGCCGACCTCCGAGATCACGCAGCCCGTCGAGCCGGGCAGCCGTTCGTCCAGGCGGGTCGCCAGTTCGGCCGCGCGTTCGGGAGCGGCCAGGTGGTGCACGGCCAGGCCCACGGGCCCGTCGCCCGCCGCGGCCGCCGCGAGGTCGACCAGCCGGCCGACGGCACGGCTCATCGTCCGCACCTTCTCCAGCGGCACGATCCGGCCGTCTTCCATGTGCAGCAACGGCTTCACGGCCAGCGCGGTCCCCACCAGGGCCGCCGCCGTGCCGATCCGCCCGCCCCGCCGCAGGTGGTCCAGCGTCTCCAGGCAGAAGA
>NZ_JBHXCW010000454.1:0-1765 GCF_042725365.1 Lentzea sp. NPDC060358
GCTGGCGGCCACGGACCGGTTCCGCGACTAGCTCGGAACGACCCACTTCGCGCTGAAGGTGGGGCCGGCGTTGCGGAACTGGAACGCCGGCCCGCCGGAGACCCGGCGCCGCCGCGCCCGCGAATCCGCCCGGGGCTGGTCAGCCCCGGCCGTGGCCGAGGGCCCGCTCGAGACTCGCGCGCGCCTCCACGAGCGACGGCCCGTACCAGGTCAGGTGCCTGCCGTTGACCAACGCGTACGGCAGCCCGGGAAAGCTCTCCGGCCCGTCCTCGTGCGTGAACTCGTACGGCTCGTCGGGCAGCACCACGAGATCGGGCCGCCGGTCGTTCAACTCCTGCAAGGCGGGCCGCGGGTACCGTTCCCCGTCGGAGGCGTAGAGGTTCTCGATCCCCAGGCGCCGCAGCACATCGGTGGCGAAGGTGTCCCGCCCGGCCACGATCCACGGTCGCCGCCACACCGGCACCACCGCGGTGAGCACGGCGGGTTTCTCGTCCCGCCACAGCTCCTCGGCCCGCACGAGCCACTCGGGTTCGAGGTCCCAGGCCAGCCCGAACAGCCGGCGCAGCGACGCCAGCGCCATCGGCACCGCGGCGGGCGCCTCGGTGACCCAGACCGGAACCCCGTCGGCCCGCAGGCGTTCGACGTCCTCGGGCCGGTTCTCCTCGGAGTTGGCGACGACGAGGTCGGGCCGCAGCTCCAGCACCTTCCCGACGTCCGGGTACTTCGACCCGCCGACCCGCCCGACGTCCAAACCGGACGGATGGGTGCAGTAGTCGGTGGCCCCCACGAGCGCCGAGGGAACGCTGACCGCGACGGCCTCGGTGATGGACGGCACCAGGCTCACGACCCGCCGGGGCCGATCGAGCGGCACCGGCTCACCGAGGTCGTCGACGGGGAGCATCAGACGCCCGTGATCTTCAGCCCGGCGTGCGTCTTGTACCGGCGGTTGACCGCGATGAGGTTGGCGGTGAACGCCTCGACCTGGTGCGCGTTGCGCAACCGCCCGCCGTAGACCCCGCGGAACCCGGGAACGAGCTCGGCGAGCTCCCGAACGGCGTCGGTCGCCTCCCGGTCGTCCCCGAGCACGAGCACGTCCATGTCCACTTCGGACACGCTCAGGTCGGCCAGCAGCACGGCGGACACGTGGTGGAACGCGGCCGTGACCCGCGACTCGGGCAGCAGCAACTCGGCCTGCTGAGCGGCGCTGCCCTCGGTGACCGGCAACGCGAACGGCCCCTGCTTGTCGAACCCGAGCGGGTTGACGCAGTCGATGACGATCTTCCCGGCCAACTGGTCCCGCAAGGAGGCCAGCAGATCCCCGTGCCCGTCCCAGGGCACGGCGACGAGCACGACGTCGGAGTCGGCGGCGCAGTCGGAGTTGTCGGCCCCCCGCACATCACCCCCGGCGATCTCGACGATCTCCTCGGCCGCCAGCGAAGCCCGATCGGCACTGCGCGAACCGATGATCACCTTGATCCCGGCCTTGGCCCAGCGGATGGCGAGCCCCTTGCCCTGAGCTCCGGTGCCGCCGAGGACGCCAACGGTGAGGTCACGAATCTCTGCTGTCACCCCTGCATCTTCACACGACCGACGACCCCCTGTCGGACCAACGTGACCCTGCGCTCAGAGCAAAGCGAGAGAGGGGAAGCCAAGTCGACCGGAGCAAAGCGAGCTCCAGCGGTGGGTGCCCCGTCACGAGTCGCACCTCAGCTCTTGCTGCAACGAGGCAGGGGTGTCAAGCGGGCACGCTTTTCGCCCGCTTGAC
>NZ_JBHXCW010000455.1:0-1739 GCF_042725365.1 Lentzea sp. NPDC060358
GCCGTGGTGACCTGGGCGATGTTGCGGACCTGGTTGGTCAGGTTGTCCGCCATCAGGTTGACGTTGTCGGTCAGGTCCTTCCACGTGCCGGCGACGCCCTGCACGCGGGCCTGGCCGCCCAGCCGGCCGTCGGTGCCGACCTCGCGGGCGACGCGGGTGACCTCCTCCGCGAACGACGACAGCTGGTCGACCATCGTGTTCAGCGTGGACTTGAGCTCGAGGATCTCGCCGCGGGCGTCGACGGTGATCTTCTGCGACAGGTCGCCGTTGGCCACCGCCGTCGCGACGTGGGCGATGTTGCGGACCTGGTTGGTCAGGTTGTTCGCCATGAAGTTCACGTTGTCGGTCAGGTCGCGCCAGGTGCCCGCCACCCCCGGCACCGTCGCCTGACCGCCGAGGCGGCCCTCGGTGCCGACCTCGCGGGCCACGCGCGTGGCCTCGTCGGCGAACGAGCTGAGCTGGTCCACCATCGTGTTGATGGTGGTCTTGAGCTCCAGGATCTCGCCGCGGGCGTCGATCGTGATCTTCTGGGTCAGGTCGCCGCGCGCGATGGCCGTGGTGACCTGGGCGATGTTGCGGACCTGGGTCGTCAGGTTGTTCGCCATGACGTTCACCGACTCGGTGAGGTCGCGCCACGTGCCCGCGACGCCCGGCACCTGCGCCTGGCCGCCCAGCCGGCCGTCCGAGCCGACCTCGCGGGCCACGCGGGTGACCTCGTCGGCGAACGCGGACAGCTGGTCGACCATCGTGTTGATCGTGGACTTGAGCTCGAGGATCTCGCCGCGGGCGTCGACGGTGATCTTCTGGGTCAGGTCGCCCTGCGCGACCGCCGTGGTGACCTGCGCGATGTTGCGGACCTGGGTCGTCAGGTTCTCCGCCATGAAGTTCACGTTGTCGGTGAGGTCGCGCCACGTCCCGGCGACGCCCGGCACCTTCGCCTGGCCGCCGAGCTTGCCGTCCGTGCCGACCTCGCGGGCCACGCGGGTGACCTCGTCGGCGAACGAGCTGAGCTGGTCGACCATCGTGTTCAGCGTGTTCTTGAGCTCCAGCATCTCGCCGGAGACGTCGACCGTGATCTTCTGCGTCAGGTCGCCGTTGGCCACCGCGGTCGCCACGTGGGCGATGTTGCGGACCTGGTTGGTCAGGTTGTTCGCCATCGAGTTGACGTTGTCGGTGAGGTCGCGCCAGGTGCCGGCGACGCCGGGGACCTTCGCCTGGCCGCCCAGCCGGCCCTCGGTGCCGACCTCGCGGGCCACGCGGGTGACCTCGTCCGCGAACGACGACAGCTGGTCCACCAGGCCGTTCACCGTCGCCCCGAGCGTGGCGAACTCGCCGCGCAGCGTCTGGTCCGACATCCGCTTGGTCAGGTCGCCCTCGGCGACGGCGGCGAGCACGCGGCTCAGCTCGGTCGTCGGCCGCATCAGGTCCTCGACCAGGCCGTTCACCGAGTCGGCGATCAGCGACCAGCCGCCGGCGGTGCCCGCGGGCGCCACCCGTTCGGTGAGCCTGCCCTCCTGGCCGACTGCCTGCCGGACGCGGCCCAGCTCACCGGCGAGCCACTGGTTGCGCTCCGCGATCTCGTTGAACACGTCCGCGAGGGCGGAGACGGGCCCGTTGCCCGGCACGACCAGCCGGCGGCGGAAGTTGCCGTCACGCAGGTCTTTCATCGCCGAGAGAACCCTGTCGAGGGTCGCGTCCGTCTCTTCGTTGGCCGTGGTCACTCCAAGCCTCCGTGCCTC
>NZ_JBHXCW010000456.1:0-1739 GCF_042725365.1 Lentzea sp. NPDC060358
CGGGTGCGGTGTATGTGCCGTTGGACACCCGTTATCCGGCGGAGCGTGTCGAGCTGATCGTGGGTCAGTCGGGTGTCACGCATCTGGTGACCGACCGCGACCCGGGCTCGGCGGGCGTGCCGGAGGGTGTGCGGGTGCTCGGCCCGGTGGCGGGCGAGGCGGTGGCGACCTCGGACCCGGGTGTGCCGGTCCATCCGGACCAGCCGGTGTACGCGATGTTCACCTCGGGCTCCACGGGGGTCCCGAAGGGTGTGGCGGTCACCCACCGGAATGTGGCGGACCTGGCCGCGCAGACGATGTACGCGAGCGGGAACCACGCCCGGGTGCTGTTCCACTCGGCGATGGCGTTCGACGCCTCCACGTACGAGATGTGGGTGCCCTGGCTCAACGGCGGCACCCTGGTCGTCGCCCCCGCCGGACACCTCGCCCCGGCCGACTACGTGAGGCTGCTGACCCAGCACCGGATCAGCTCGCTCTGGCTGACGGCCGGCCTGTTCCGGGTCATGGCGGAGGAGGTCCCGGAGGCGTTCGCCGGGGTGCGTGAGGTGTGGGCCGGTGGCGATGTCGTGCCGCCGGAGGCGGTGCGCCGGGTGATGGAGTGCTGCCCGGAGATCACCGTGGTCAATGGGTACGGTCCCACGGAGACCACCACGTTCGCCGCGACGCACCGTATCCACCGCCCGCTCGACTACGCGGGCGCGATCCCGATCGGTGAACCGCTGGACAACCACCGGTTGTACGTACTGGACGAGGGACTGCGGCTCGTCCCGCCCGGCACCCCGGGCGAGCTGTACATCGCGGGTGCCGGGCTGGCGCAGGGCTATCTGGACCGGCCGGGCATGACGGCGGACCGTTTCGTGGCCGACCCGTACGGTCCGGCGGGGAGCCGGATGTACCGGACCGGGGACCTGGTCCGCTGGAGCCCCGAGGGTTCGCTGGAGTACCTGGGCCGGGCCGACCAGCAGGTGAAGCTGCGCGGCTTCCGGATCGAGCTCGGCGAGATCGAGACCGCGCTGGCCGCCCACCCGGGCGTCGCCCAGGCCACCGTGGTCGTCCGCGAGGACCGCCCCGGCGACAAACGGCTCGTCGCCTACCTGGTCGCCGCCGACGGAGCCCGCGCCGATGTCGCCGAACTGCGCGGCCACGTCTCCGACGCCCTGCCCGAGTACATGGTCCCGTCCGCCTTCATGGTCCTCGACGCGATCCCCCTCACCACCAACGGCAAGGTCGACCGGCGCGCCCTGCCCGCCCCGCAGACCGCCCACACCACCAATGGGCGTGCCCCGCGCACCCCGCAGGAAGAAGTGCTGTGCGGCCTCTTCGCCGCCGTGCTCGGGCTCCCCTCGGTCACCATCGACGACCACTTCTTCCAGCTCGGCGGCCACTCCCTGCTCGCCACCCGGCTGATCGGCCGCATCCGCTCCATCTGGGACACCCGGGTCACCATCCGCGACCTGTTCCAGTGCCCGACCCCCGTCCTGCTCGCCGAACACATCGCCACGAACTCCGGCGGCGACCCGATGGAGACACTGCTCCCGATCCGGGCCGCCTGTGCCGACACCACCGAGGCCCCGCTGTTCTGCGTCCACGCCGTCTCCGGGATGAGCTGGTCGTACGCCGGACTGCTCCGGCACATCGGCGGGCGGCCGCTCTACGGCCTCCAGGCCCGTGAGCTCACCCACCCCGCGGACCGGCCCGCGGGCATCGAGGAGATGGCCGAAAGCTATGCGGCCCAGATC
>NZ_JBHXCW010000457.1:0-1718 GCF_042725365.1 Lentzea sp. NPDC060358
GGGAGACCCACGAACCGCTGGTCCCGTACAACGCGACCGGCGAGGCCAACGCCCCGATGGCGGCCTTCGGCGCGGCGGCCAAGAAGAACGGCCTGTGGCCCTTCATCAACATGAACCGCACCCACGCCGTACCCGCCTGCAACATCACCGAGGCCGAGGCCAAGGAAGGCCTCGCGGCCCTCGACGCGGCGCTCTCGGTGGCCGACGAGCACACTGCGTGACACCGGCGCCGACGTCACGGCGCCCCTCCCCGCCCCTCTCCGCGCCTTCTGCCCGGATACGGGCACCGCGACCCTGGATTAAGGTGACCGCAGGCAAGAAGAACGGGGAGGGGCGCCATGGGCGCGAGCGGAGCTGTGACCCGCAGCACACTGCGGCAGCAGATCGCCGACGCGCTGCGTGACGAGGTGCTCGCCGGACGGCTCCAGCCGGGGCGGGAGTTCACGGTCAAACAGATCGCCGAGCAGTACGGGGTGTCCGCGACCCCCGTGCGCGAGGCGCTCTTCGATCTCTCCGCCCAGGGGCTGCTGGAGACGGACCAGCACCGCGGCTTCCGGGTACGGGAGTTCACCGTCGCCGACTACCGGTCCCTGGTCGAGGCCCGCAGCCTGGTCATCGACGGTGTGGTCCGCAGCGTCTACTTCGGCGGCGGGCTCCCGGCCGCGCCCCCGCCGGTCGAGTACCCCGACTGCCTGGTCTCCGTACGCCGCCGGGCCCAGGATGCAGCCCGGGCGGCCCGGGGCGGCGACCTGGACATTCTCATCGGCTACGACCTGCGGTTCTGGCGCGAGCTGGGTTCGCTCGTGGGCAACGCGTACATCAACGAGTTCCTGAACCGGCTCCGCGTGCAGACCTGGGTGTTCGCGGTGCCCTACCTGCGCCACGCCGCCCGCGACCGGGACGCGCTCTGGCACGGCCACGAGGACCTGGTCGCGGCGATCGTGCTCGGCGACCCCGGCGCGGTGCGCACGGTGCTGGACGACTACCAGAACCACGCGCTGGGCTGGGCGGACCGGCTCGCGACGGAAAGGGCGTAGGGCCGCAGGGCCACTGTGCGCGGCGCGCGCACCGCATTACGCTGTCCCGACCATCCCGAACATTCCGATGCGCACCCCGTGGGAGAGCGAGACCTCGTGGCCTGTGACCTGTGGCTGGTCCCCCTCGTCGATGTGCTGTGCCACAGCCCCGACAACCCGTTCGCCGAAGAGATCGCCGTCTACGACAAGGCGTTGGGCGAGGCCGGACTGCCGCCCGTACCGGTGTACGCCTACATGCCGGGCCTGACCGGCGACGTCGCCCCCGTCGCGGGCTTCGACTACGACGCGCTGCACTTCCTGCGCCGCGCCCTCCTGCTCCAGCTCAGCGGCCTCGCCGTCACCCCGGTCGGTGAACTGGGCAGTGACTACGAGCAGTTGCTGGAGATGTTCGAGGAGTCGGCCCGCCGGTCCCACCTGGTCTGGCACTACGACCACGCCGGGGCGTACGTCCCGGTGGACTTCGCCGCCCCGCTCACCGCCGACGACCTGCTGGAGGGCGGCGGCCCGCTCGGCTCCTCGCACGGGCTGCTGCGGGAGCTGGAGTACGTCGCCCCGTCCATCGGCATCGACCCGGCGAACCCGCCGCTCGCCCCGCTGCCGCCCGCCGCACCGACCTCCCTGGAGGAGCCGGCCGCGCCGATGCCGTACGACGACAGCCCGTTCGCCCGCGAACGGCACGTC
>NZ_JBHXCW010000458.1:0-1695 GCF_042725365.1 Lentzea sp. NPDC060358
CTCCACCCCTCCCGCGGCGCCGGGGCACGAAAGGCGCGAGCGCGGGAGTGGTTCCAGGGAGACCTCCTCGGCGAGGAGGTCCATCGGCAGGGACAGGAACACGGGACCGGCGGGCGGCTGGACCGCCAGCGCGAAGGCCCGGCGCAGCAGCAGGGGCAGGTCGTGCGCGTGCTGCACGTCGAACACGTGCTTCACCGCCGGCCGTGCGAGCCCCACCAGGTCGCCCGACAGCATCGGGTCTCGCGCGAGGTGGCGGCGGTCCTGCTGGCCCGCCGTGACCACCAGCGGTGTCCGCGAGCGGGAGGCGTTGAGCAGCCCCGAAAGTCCGTTCGCGAGTCCCGCCGCCACGTGCAGGCTCACGAACGCCGGGCGGCGGGTGGCCCGCGCGTACCCGTCGGCCATCGCCACCACGGAACCCTCGTGGACACCGAGCACGTATTCGATGTCGTCGGCGTCCACGAGTGCTTCCAGGAACGGCAGCTCGGTGGTGCCGGGGTTGCCGAACACCTTGGTGACCTGCTCGTCCCGCAACACCTGCAGCAGCACGTCCGCGGGCCTCACCGGGGCGGTCCGGCCGGCTTCGCGGTGAACCGCCCGACCTTGGTCAGCACGTCCTCGCTGTGCAGGCGCAGCGCCTGCACGAGGGCGAACTCCGCGGCGTACTCCCGGAAGGCGTCGAGCGGTTCCTCCGCGGTCACGAGCATCCGCCGGTTCGCGGCCACGGCCGGGTCGTCCAGCAGGGCGGCGTCGCGGTCGACCGCCGCGTCGAGCGCGTCCGGGTCGAGCACGGCGTCGCAGAACAGCGCGGCCTCGGGGTCGGTCGCCGCGATCTTCCTGCCCTGCAGCACGATCTGCCGCGCGAGGCGCCCGCCGGCCAGCCGGCGCAGCCGCAGGTTGCCGAAGCCCGGCACGATCCCCTCGCGGGCCGCGGGCAGCGACAGGTACGAGTCGGCGGCGGCCAGCACCCGGTCCAGCGCCAGCGTGAGCTGCATGCCGCCGCCGATCGCGAACGTGTCCACGGCTCCCAGCCACGGTTTCGTGACGGGGCCGCGCGGCCAGGTGTGCTCGGTCTGCTCCAGCAGCACGCCGCGGGAGAGCTTGTGCACCAGGCCGAGCTCGCGGCCCAGCAGGAAGTCCACGTAGGAGATCCGGCCGCGGTGCAGCTCCTTGAGGTTGATGCCCGCGCTGAACACGCGCCTGCCCGCGTACCGGGGGTGCGTCATGTGCGCGCCGCGCAGCACGCCGGCGCCGGTGGAGTCGTCCAGCGCCACCAGGTCGACGGCCGTCTCCAGGTCGGCGACGAGCGCGTTGTCCTCCGCGTTGAGGCAGTCGGTGTTGCGCAGGGTCACGTGCGCGATCCCGTCACGGCGGTCGATCGACACCGTGCCCAGGTCCAGCGACCCGAGGGTGGCGTAGTCCGCGAGGAGCCCCAGCGCGCGGGACGTCGGCCGCAGGGCGGACTCCACGACGTGCCGCCCCGGTCCGGGCGCGCGCAGCAGCGCCTGGAAGAAGATCCCCTGGTCGACCTCGCGGCCTTCCTTGTCCGCCTGGAGGTGCCGCAGCTCCTCGTCGAGCTGCGCCGCCGTGGGCACGAGCCCGGGGTACTCCCGCGCGGCGGCCTCCACGAGCTCCGCGGGACGCAGCGGCACCGCCGCACCGCCGGTCAGCCGCGCGTGCACGCGGTCGGCGTGCACG
>NZ_JBHXCW010000459.1:0-1680 GCF_042725365.1 Lentzea sp. NPDC060358
GCGTGGCACCCGGGTGAGGCGCCGAGCCGCGCACGAGGCGCGCAAGCTGCTCATCGGTGAGACCTTCGCCGTCGTAATGAGCAGCTGGCGCGAGCAGCCAGAACCCTCCGTTCGCGGCGATCGAGGCCTCCGCTGCCGCCCCACCGTCCGGCCAGACGGAGACAGACGACTTGCCGTCGGCCGGAACACTTGAGTCGACGAATACCACGCGGGCCAGTCGGTCACCGATCCGCTCCGCGGCCTGACCGACCGGGATGCCCGAGTAGCTGTGACCCACCAGGACAAGGCCCCAGGACCGCGGAAAGGGGTGCCACGGCCTGTCCCGATCCCCTGCCCGTGTTTCTGACGTGACAGTTGGGGGTGTGTTCGACAGGTCGGTTCGTCAGGGGGTGTGGTCGGACTCGCGGCAGGGGCGGCAGAGTCCGTCGCGGAACGCCTCGGGCCTTCCCGGTACGCCGCACTCGGTGCACTCCGGCATCAGCCGCCGCACCGGCGCCTGCGCAGGAGCGGGCGGTACGGGAGTAGCGGGCAACCGGGGCGGCAGCTTGTCCCGCAGCCGACGCCGGACCAGACCGAAGGGCGAACCCACCCGCTCGGGAAGCCCGGCCGTCAGCACACGGACCACGTAATCAGCATCCACACCCCGCCCGAACCACTCCGCCACCAACCCCTCCAACGCCACACAGTCCGCAGCCGACAACGCCAACCGCGCATCCACCCGACCCAACCGCGCCAACACAGCAAACCCAGGCGAAACACCCACACCAGCAGCCGCACCAGCACCCGCACCCGTGCCGGACCGCGACTGCGACTGCACATCCGGCTCCGGCTGCGGTTGGGGCTCTGCGGTGCGCTGCTGCGGAACCATCGGGGCAGGCACGTCGGCAGGGGCGGGGTCGGGTGCAGGGCCGGGGGCGGGTACGTCAGCGGCCTCGGGTTCAGGGGCGGTTGGGGCCGAGCGGTGTTCCTCGGCGTCGAGGAAGGCGTCCCACCATTCGTTGTCGTGGGCCGTGCGCGACCAGAACGTCCGGGTCACCCAGCGGACCTGACCACCCTCGGCACTCAGGCAGCGGACATGGCGAAGATGACCGGCCACACCCAGCGCCCGCAACGCACTGCCCACCGCCATCTGCCCGTACAACGGCTGACTACGGGCCAGCGACTTGATGTCCATCGCCGCCCCCTCGGGCAACGCATCCACATAACCCGCGATATGCCGCTCCCGCACCGGCAGCAACGCGAAAACATCCGCACCCGACGAACACCCCTCCACCACGGTCCGCTTCCCGTAACCGGGCTTCGCCCTCGGGTGCGCACGCGAGGATGCGAGGGCAGGCGGGGCAGGACTAAGGTCTGAAACAGCCACGGGATCTCTTTCACTTGAGTTTCGATCTTGGGGTCAGGCCCCGGGCAGTGCGCCAACACTGTGCCGGGGTCGATTCGTTCGCACCGTAAGCCGCCGCGACTCTCCGCCGCAACTCGATCACAACTAGTCATACTTGCTGGCCGTGACGGGGCAGGGAGGGCAGGGGGGTTTACCCAACCACCCCCGGTCACCCCCCGGTTGGTACACACCGCTCGAATCCCGGCCCTCGAAGACCGACCCCCGAAACCCGAAGCTCGGGACCCGGCCCCGCACCCCCTGCCACACCCACGAAAGAGTGAGCCGCCCCCTTACCG
>NZ_JBHXCW010000460.1:0-1670 GCF_042725365.1 Lentzea sp. NPDC060358
GTCGTCTACGGCGCGCACCACGCGCTGCCGCACGTGCGCGCGCGTGGCGGCCAGATCATCGCGACGGCGTCCATGGCGGGCCTCATGCCGATGCCGGGCGACCCGGTCTACGGCGCCAACAAGGCCGCCGTCGTCGGCCTGGTCCGCTCCCTCGCCGGCGCCTGCCCGGACGTGCGCGTGAACGCGCTGTGCCCGGCGTTCGCCGACACCGGCATCATCACGCCCCTGCGGGAGACGCTGGACTCGATCGGCATGCCGATCCTGCCCGTGTCCGCCGTGGTGGACACGTTCATGTCCATCGTGGAGGGTTCGGGGACCGGCGAGGCCTGGTTCGTGCAGGCGGGCCGCGAGTCCGAGCCGTTCGGCTTCCGGAACCCGCCCGGCCCCCGCAACGCCGACGGCTCGCGGGTCGAAGGCGCCCGCAAGGACCCCGTTTCCCTCGCGCTCAAGGAGAACTGACCCGTGCGTGCCATCCAGATCACCGAGTTCGGCGGGCCCGAGGTCCTGCGCGAGGTGGAGCTGCCCGACCCCGTGGCGGGCGAGGGCGAAGTGCTGATCACCGTCTCGCGCGCCGGCCTCAACTACGCCGACACGCACCAGGCGGAGAACTCCTACCTGGCCAAGATGACCCTGCCGCTGGTCCCCGGCGGCGAGATCGTCGGCACGACCGCCGACGGCCGTCGCGTCGTCGCGCTGACCGCGAGCTCCGGCGGCTACGCGGAGAAGGCCGTCGCGCCCGCGCTGACGACCTTCGACGTCCCCGAGGGCGTGGACGACCTGACCGCGCTGTCGTTGATCGTCCAGGGCGCCACCGCGTGGCTGCTGCTGCGCAAGTCGACCCACATGGAGCCCGGCGAGTCGGTCGTCGTGCACGCCGCCGCCGGTGGTGTGGGGACGATCGCCGTGCAGCTGGCCAAGTTGTGGGGCGCCGGCCGGGTCATCGCCACCGCGTCCTCCGAGGAGAAGCGGAAGCTGGCCCTGGACCTCGGCGCCGACGTCGCCGTCGACTCGCGTGCTGCGGACATGACCGCGGTGCTGAAGGAAGCCAACGGCGGGCGGCGGGTCGACGTCGTGCTCGACATGACTGGAGGGGCTACCACTGATCAGTCGTTGGCCGCGCTGGCTCCGTTCGGGCGGCTTGCGTTTTATGGCATGGCCTCGCGCGAAAGGCCGAAGCCGGCTGACCTCGGGGCGCTGCTGGTGCACTCCACGACCGTTGCGGGTATGTGGCTGCCGCACGCTTTGAAGGTCCGCGACGCTGAGCACGGGACTCTGGCGCACCGGGCCATGGCCGAGTTGTTCGCCCTGGTGGTGGACGGGTCCTTGAAGGCTGTTCCCGGTGGGGAGTACGGGATGTCCGAGGTTCGGCGGGCGCACGAGGATCTTCGGGCTCGTCGTACCGCTGGGAAGCTCGTTCTGGATCCGTCCCGGTAGTTGGTTGATCTTTGTGTTCGGGACTCCCGTTCACTGCTCGGGGCTCCGCCCCGGACCCCGCCAGCTGATCAAAGACCGGCCAGCGCCGTCTGCGGGTTGATGGCACGCCTGGTGCGTTGGGCGGCTTGCTGTTGCGTTGGTGGTTGCGGTGTGGGGTGGTCCCGTCACGAGCAGCGCGGGAGGCAGCCACACCCGAGGGGTCAGGTCAAGTCGACGAAAAGCGTGTCGACTTGACC
>NZ_JBHXCW010000461.1:0-1665 GCF_042725365.1 Lentzea sp. NPDC060358
CCTCGAAGATCCGCGCCACCACGGCGCCGCCGGCCACCGACGTGCGCTCGTCGGGCTTGAGGACGACCGCGTTGCCCAGCGCGAGCGCGGGCGCCACCGCCCGCATCCCCAGCACCAGCGGGAAGTTCCACGGGCTGATCACGCCGACCACGCCGATCGGCACGCGCCGCGCGAAGCTGCGCGCGTCGTCCGACGAGGGCAGCAGCACGCCGTGCGGCTGGGTCGGCAGCGCCGAGGCGACCCAGAGCTCGTCGAGCACCGAGCGGATCTCGAAGGCCGCTTTCGCCCTCGTGGCACCGCCTTCGCGCACGATCCACCCGGCGACCTCGCCGGAGTGCCGCTCGAGCACCAGCGCGGCGCGCCGCAGCACCTCGGCCCGGTCCGCGGCGGGCAGCGCGGCCCACGAGGGCTGCGCCTGCTTCGCGGCCGCGGCCGCGGCGCGCACGGTGCCGGGAGTGGCGAGACCCATGGTCGCCAGGCGCTTGCCCGTGGCGGGTTCCAGCACGTCCAGCGTCCCGCCCGCCGCGTCCCGCCAGGCGCCGTCGAACACCCGGCCGGCGATCTCCGCCGGGTCGACCAGCTCGTCCATCACATCTCCTCGTGGTCAGCGGGGCGGCACGTGCGCCGAGACGGGCACGTCCACCAGCAGGGGCCCGTCGCGGTGGGCGGCCTTCGCGACGATCTCGGCCAGGTCGTCGCGGTGCCCGGCCCGTGTCGCCGGGACGCCGAAGAACGCGGCGGCGGCGGTGAAGTCGAGCCGCGACGGCGCCAGGTCGAGGCCGAGGTAGCGGCCGGTGGCGGCGGACCGGCCGCCCCACCCGTCGAGGGTCTCCTTGAGGGTGCGGTACTCGCCGTTGTTCATCACGAGGAACGTCACCGGCACCTGGTGCCGCGCGGCGTTCCACAGGCCCTGCAGGCCGAACAGCGTGCAGCCGTCGCCGAGCACCGCCACGACGGGCGTGCCCGGTGCGCCCAGCGCCGTGCCGACCGCCATGCCGATCCCCGAGCCCAGGCCGCCGCCGACGGTGTGCACGAGTGATCCCGGCCGGTCGAGCCGCAGCAGCCGCCGCAGCAGGACGCCGGTCGTGATCGCCTCCTCGACGAGGACGGCGTCGTCCGGCAGCCCGTCCGCCACGGCCAGCGCGGCGGCCAGCGGGTGCATCGGCGCGGCCGGTTCGGCGGCGAGCGCCTCGTTCCGGGCGAGCTCCCGCCGCGCCGCGTGCCGCCGCCCGGCCTCCGCGGTCCGCTGCTGCGCCCCGGTCACCTTGCCGCGCAACGACATCGCGAGCACGTCCAGGGTGGACCGGAGGTCACCGGTCAGGCCGCACGCGACCGCGAAGGTGCGGCCGAGCTCGGCCGGGTCGGTGTCGAGCTGGACCACGGTCGTGCCGGGCGGGATCGCCGGGCCCGGCGTGTAGTGGTGCGCCATGAACGCGTGGCACCCGACGACCAGCACGACGTCGTGCGGTGCCAGGGCTTCCCGGATCGCGGCGTGGGTGGGGGCGAGCGCCCCGGCGTGCAGCGGGTGGGTCCCGGGGAAGTCCACGCCGTCGTGCATCGGCTGGTGGAACACGGTGGCGCCCAACGCCTCGGCGACCGCGACCAGCTCCGCCACCGCGCCGTCGCGGCCCACGCCGTCGCCGGCGACGACGGCCGGGGAGGAGG
>NZ_JBHXCW010000462.1:0-1656 GCF_042725365.1 Lentzea sp. NPDC060358
GGCTTCGTGATCACCACAGGTGTGCCTGCTCCTCATAGCGGTGAGGACGCCCCACCCAATCTGCGCGACCTCTTACCTATCTCGAGGAGACGCTCCATGGGGCGAATCACCCCGACCAAGACTCGCTACGCCGGCTACCGGTTCAGGTCTCGCCGGGAGGCCAGGTGGGCGGTCTTCTTCGACACCCTCGGTATCCCATGGCGGTACGAGCCCGAGGGCTTCAGCCTCGGTGATGCCGGAGCATATCTACCCGACTTCCAGCTCTACCCGAACACCGAGCTGGCGATGTGGTTCGAGGTGAAGGGCGAGTTCCCGACCGACGTCGAGGTCCGCAAGGCGCAGGCGCTAAGCACTGGAACGGATCTCCGGACCTGCATCTACTTCGGCGAGGTGGACTTGCCTGCCCCAGCCAGCTTGACCGACATGAGCCTCAACGAGTTTGTAGACCATGTGCCGGAGTACCGATGGGTCGACGACATCGGGTGGGCACCTTTCCTCACCGGGCCTGCCAAATGGGAGCTTGGCTTCGAACCCACTGCCTACATGATCATCCCTCAAGAGGGTGCAGAGCCCTGCACCTCGCCCTGGTGGTGGACGGATTGCAGCCTCTGCGGCCGGATCATCTTGAAGGTCCACGGCCAGATCGGGTGGTGCCCATACCGCGGCGACGACCTACCCGAAGACCACCTGCTGTACCCAAGCTTCGGCCACGCAACGCCGCGCCTTCAGGCCGCCTACACAGCTGGGAAGTCGGCCCAGTTCGAGTTCGGCGAGACCGGGCATTCAAGCTGACGATGTCGCCTTGCCTTGGCTTGCCGCTCCGACGCCACAACCGCCTATACCAGCACGCCTAGGGCCTGTATCGAAGTCGACGATGGCCGCTTGAGCTGGGTTGACGCTAGTGGACGTGTCGATGATCAAGAATGAGCGAGGTCTCTGGCAGAGGGTTTGCCTGCGAAGAGAAACCTGAACACCGGAGACCTCGTGGACACCTTGGCGGTGGCGAGGCGGTTCGATCTGACCGACGCGCAGTGGGAGCGGATGGAGCTGTTGCTGCCTGTGCCGTCACGGTCGGGTCGGCCGTCGTTGTGGACCAAGCGGCAGTTGATCGACGGGGTCCGGTGGCGGGTGCGCACCGGGCGCCCTGGCGGGACATGCCGGTGGAGTACGGATCGTAGGCCGCGGCGTATGGGGTGTTCCGGCGCTGGCAGCGCTCCGGTGCCTGGCAGCGAATCCCGATCACCTGCAAGCCTTGGCGGATGCGGCCGGGCGGATCACCTGGGATGTCAGTGTGGACTCCACGATCGCGCGTGCGCATCAGCATGCCGGTGGTGCGCGGAAAAGGGGGATCTGCAGGCCGAGCCGCCGGGCGGCATCGTCATCGAGCCCGAGGATCATGCGCTGGGGCGCTCGCATGGCGGGCTGACCACGAAGCTGCGCCTGAGCTGTGAGCAGGGCCAGAAGCCGTTGTCGGTCGTGCTGACCGCCGGGCAACGCCACAGCCCGCAGCTCATTCCGGTGCTGCAGGGGATCCGAATACCCAGGCTGACCGACGGCCGGGCCCGGACTCGTCCTGATCGGGTGCTGGCGGACAAGGCTTACACCTCAAAAGACAACCGAGAGCACCTGCGTCACCGAGAGATCCAGGCGACCATC
>NZ_JBHXCW010000463.1:0-1621 GCF_042725365.1 Lentzea sp. NPDC060358
GACCCGCGCCGTGGCGCGGGTCCTCGTTGCGTTTGCGGCACAAGACCACCGGCGATCTTCGGTGCGGTGGGTGCGCGAGACGACGGCGGGCCTGGGCGCTGCGCGCACTTCGGTGCGTTGGACGCGCGAGACGACGGCGGCCCCGGCGCTGCGCGCACTTCGGTGCGTTGTACGCGCGAGACGACGGCGCCCCCAGGCGCTTCGCGCACGAGACGATGCCAACCCACGGCTCATTGGCCGCACCGCGCCACACAACATCCCCTGGCCCGTCCACGCGAAAGGGCCCCGCGCCGAAGCACGGGGCCCTCCACCGGTCCTCAGTGGACCCGAGCCGTCACGAGGCGGCAGGCGTGTCCACCCGGTCGCCGTTGTCCACGTCCAGCATGCTCAGCAACGGCTCGACCTGCCCGCCGCGGAACGCGCGGCGCTGGCGGTCCGCACCGCCGCCCTCGCGGTCGAGCAGCTCCAGGCCGCGCCGCACCGCCGGCAGGTCGCCGTTCGCCTCGAACACCGGGGTCAGGCGGCGCACCAGGTCGTCGAGCTGCTCGCGCACCGGCCGGGGCTTCCCGGCCAGCACGTCCAGGATCGTGCCGTTCAGCCCCTCGTTGGCCGCGCTCCAGCACGCTTGCCGCAGGACCTCCTGCGGCACGGGCGCGGCCTCCACGCCGTTGCCGATGTCGACGACCGCCTGCGCGACGAGGGCGCGCACCAGGGCCGCGAGCAGGACCGCGTCGTCCACGGTCGCCGCCACGTCCGAGACGCGGACCTCGACGGTCGGCAGGTCGGTGGCCGGGCGGACGTCCCAGTAGACCATCGCCCGGTCCAGCGCGGTGCCGGCCGTGATCATGGTGTCGCAGACCTCCTCGTAGTGCTCCCACGAGGTGAAGACGGGCGGCGGGCCGGAGACCGGCCAGCGCGACCACACCGTCGAGCGCCAGCTCGCGAAGCCGGTGTCCTCACCGCCGGAGAACGGCGAGTTCGCCGTCACCGCGGCTAGGACCGGCAGCCACGGCCGCACGTGGTTGCACACCTGCACGGCGGTCTCGCGGTCGGGCACGGCGACGTGGACGTGGCAGCCGCAGATCAGCTGCTGCTCGGCGAGCGCGCCGAACTCCCGCGCGATCCGCCGGTACCGCAGGCTGTCCGTCACCTCGCCGGAGGCCTCGCCCAGCGGCGGGGCGCCCACGGCGACGGCGCGGCAGCCGGCCAGCTGGGCGGCCTGCGCCACCAGCCGCCGGGTCGCCAGCAGCTCCTCGCGGGCCTGCTCCACGTCGCGGCACACGGCCGTGTTGATCTCCACCTGCGCGCCGGTCAGCTCGTGCTCCAGCTCGAGCCCCAGTTGTTCGCGGGCCACGGTGACGACCTCGGCCGCGAGGTTCACCGGCGCGCCGGTGGCCGGGTCGACCAGGAGGAACTCCTCCTCCACGCCGACCGTCGGCCCCCACACGTCCTTCGGAGGCGTCATCTCCACGTTGCTCCATCCTGCTCCAGGCGCTCGTACGCGCCGCGGGGGAATCGGGACCGGCGAATACCCCTGAGAGCCGTGGAGAAAACGCAGAGTGCAACTTGCACAGGTCAGCGCGGTGCCCTCTGCACAGCCGCGGGGTGAGCCGGTCGCGCC
>NZ_JBHXCW010000464.1:0-1608 GCF_042725365.1 Lentzea sp. NPDC060358
ATCGGGGTGACAGGATTTGAACCTGCGACCTCTTCGTCCCGAACGAAGCGCGCTACCAAGCTGCGCCACACCCCGGCTGGGAACATGTAGAACTCTACATCATGTCCGCCCCAGCTCCGAATCGGACCCCCTCATTTCGCCCCTGACCAGGCAGGACGGTCCTCGGGACCAGGGTCAGCAGGGAAGCTTCCGGAGGGCAGCAGAACCGCACCGGCGCATACGGGGAAGTGCCCATGCCGGCGGACACGTTCATCCACATGTGCGAGCCCCACCGGGAAACGCCACGAGCGCGCGAACGGTCCAGTTCGCAGTTCGTCACGATGGCGCCGTAGAACGGCACGCGCAGTTGGCCGCCGTGGGTGTGGCCCGCCATCACGAAGTCGTAGCCGTCGGCGGCGAACGGGTCCAGCACGCGCGGTTCGGGGGAGTGCGTCACGCCCAGGCGCAGGGCCGCGGACGGGTCCGGGGTGCCCGCGATGTCGGCGTAGCGGTCGCGCTTGAGGTGCGGGTCGTCGAGGCCCGCGCAGAAGATCTCCTGGTCGCCGACCTTGATGGTCTTGCGCAGGTGCGTCAGGTCCTCCCAGCCGCGCTCGATCATGCCCGCGCGGAGGTCGCGCCACGGCAGCGTCACGCCGTGGATGCGCCTGGTCTTGGAGGACGGCAGCAGGTAGCGCACCGGGTTCTTGAGCCTCGGCGCGTAGTAGTCGTTGCTGCCGAAGACGAACACGCCCGGCTTGTCGAGCAACGGGCCGAGCGCGCGCAGCACGCCGGGGACGGCGTCCTTGTGTGCGAGGTTGTCGCCCGTGTTGACGACGAAGTCCGGGTCCAGGTCGGCCAGGGAGGCCACCCAACGCTGCTTCGACACCTGGTTCGGCGTCATGTGCAGGTCGGAGATGTGCAACACGCGGATCGGCTTGGCGTCGGGGGACAGCACCGGGACCGTCGCCGTCCGCAGGGTCCAGTGCCTCCTCTCGATTCCCGCCGCGTACGCGATGGTCGCGGCACCGACTGCGGTCGTGGCGAGGAGGGCTCGGCCGAGCTTGTTCACGCGTCAAGGGTACGGAAGGGCGTTGACTCGATCGGCGCGGCATCCGGAGCGCTGTACCGTTCTGCGCCATGGCGGAGTTGAAGACGCGGCTGCAGAACGACCTGACTGCGGCCATGAAGGCCCGGGAGACGGTCACGGCGGGTGCGCTGCGGATGGCGCTCACGGCTGTCACGAACGAGGAGGTCTCGGGCAAGCAGGCCCGTGAGCTCAGCGACGACGAGGTCGTGAAGGTGCTCTCGCGCGAGGCGAAGAAGCGCAAGGAGGCCGCCGAGGCGTTCGACGGTGCCGGCCGGGCCGAGAAGGCCGAGCTGGAGCGCCAGGAGCTCGCGGTGCTCGAGACCTACCTGCCCGCACAGCTCGACGACGCCGCACTCGCGTCCATTGTGGACAAGGCTGTCGAGGCCGTGACCGCGCAGCTCGGCGAGACGCCGGGACCCAAGCAGATGGGCCAGGTCATGAAGGCCGTCAACGCCGAGGTCGCCGGACGCGCCGACGGCGGCCGCGTCGCCGCCGCCGTGAAGTCCAGGCTCGCCAACTAGGAACCCGAGGTGCCGCAGCGG
>NZ_JBHXCW010000465.1:0-1547 GCF_042725365.1 Lentzea sp. NPDC060358
GCATGGTGCACCAGCACTTCATGCTCGCCGACTACCTCACCGTCCTGGAGAACGTCGTTCTCGGCTCGGAGACGCTGTACGGGATCGGCGACCGGGCCCGCGCCCGGATCAAGGAGATCTCCGACGCGTACGGCCTCGGGGTCCGCCCGGACGCCATGGTCGAGGATCTCGGGGTCGCCGACCGGCAGCGGGTGGAGATCCTCAAGGTCCTCTACCGTGGCGCCCGCACCCTGATCCTCGACGAGCCCACGGCCGTCCTGGTGCCGCAGGAGGTCGACGCGCTCTTCGACAACCTGCGCGAGCTCAAGGCCGAGGGCCTGACCGTCATCTTCATCTCCCACAAGCTGGGCGAGGTGCTGTCGGTCGCCGACGAGATCACGGTCATCCGGCGCGGTACGACGGTCGGCACCGCCGACCCGGCGAGCACCACGCCCAAGCAGCTCGCCGAGCTGATGGTCGGCAGCGAGCTGCCCTCCCCGGAGACGCGCGAGTCGACCGTCACCGACGTACCGATGCTGACCGTCGACGGGCTGCGGCTGTGCGCCACCGACCCGGACGGCGTGGTGCGCTCGGTCCTCGACGGCATCGGCTTCACCATCCACAAGGGCGAGGTCCTCGGGATCGCCGGTGTCGAGGGCAACGGCCAGTCCGAGTTGGTCGACGCGATCATGGGCATGCGCCACCTGGACGCCGGGGCGGTCACCCTCGACGGCGCCGACATCTCCCGTACGCCCACCCGCAAGCGCCGCGAGGACGGCATCGGCGTGATCCCCGAGGACCGTCACCGGCACGGGCTGCTGCTGGAGGCCCCGCTCTGGGAGAACCGCATCCTCGGCCACGTCACCGAACGCCCCAACAGCAAGGGCGCGTTCCTCGACCTCAAGGGCGCCCGCGCCGACACCGAGCGCATTGTGCGCGAGTACGACGTGCGCACCCCGGGCATCGACGTCACCGCCGCCTCGCTCTCCGGCGGCAACCAGCAGAAGCTGATCGTCGGCCGCGAGATGAGCCACGAGCCCAAGCTGCTCATCGCCGCGCACCCCACCCGGGGCGTGGACGTCGGCGCGCAGGCGCAGATCTGGGACCAGATCCGCGAGGCGCGCCGCGAGGGCCTGGCCGTCCTGCTCATCTCGGCGGACCTGGACGAGCTGATCGGACTCTCCGACACCCTGCGGGTCATGTACCGGGGCCGGCTGGTCGCGGACGCCGACCCGGCGACCATCACCCCGGAGGAGCTGGGCTCGGCGATGACCGGCGCGGCCAGCGGCCACCTGGAAGCACCGGACGAGGCGACCGCGCCGAGCGCCGACAGCACCGACACCGACCCCCGGGACGGGGGAGAGGACCGATGAAGAAGATCGACAAGGAGCGGGTGCTCCTGGGGCTCGCGGCCCCCGTACTCGCGATCGTGGTCGCCTTCCTGGTGACCGCGCTCGTGCTGGCCGCCACCGGCAAGGAGCCGTTCAGCGCCTTCGGCATCATGTTCGACTACGGGCTGAAGTCGGACAGCCAGGTCTACATCCTCAACAAGGCGACGACGTACTACC
>NZ_JBHXCW010000466.1:0-1531 GCF_042725365.1 Lentzea sp. NPDC060358
CGACGAGGTGCCGCGCCACCGGTCCGGCACGACTCATCCCCGCTGGTCGTCCTCCGGCAGGTCGTGCCGGCCGGAGATGAACTCCTGCACGGCGATCTTGGCGCGGATGATGGGCTGCCGGATCCGCGCCTCCCGGCGGTAGGCCCGCGAGAGCTTGCGCGAGCCCTCCGGGTAGCGCCAGCGCGCCCACGGCGACCCGGGCCGGGCGAGCCGCACGGCGCCCACCGCGGGCACCACCGGCACGAGCAGGCCGAGCAGACCCGTCCAGATCTTGCCCTTCAGCAGGGCCACGATCGCGAGGCACAGGTTCACCCCGATCGCGATCACCCGCAGCGTGAACGTGTCCGTCGGCGTGGTGTCCGGGTTGAGCTGCAGCACCTCGTCGTAGCCGAGCGGCCGCGCGCCGAGCAGGAACGTGCCGGTCAGGCCCACGGCGAGGAAGACCGCGTCGACGGAGAGGCGGCCCGCCTTCGTCCAGTACACGTCCCTCAGGTGCAGGATCAGCGCGAACTCGTCGAGCACCAGGGCCGCGCCCATGCCGACGACCGCCGCGGCGGCGCACCGGGCGCCGTACAGGTCGTCCGGGATGATCAGGCTGCTGACGCTCGACAGGAGCAGCAGCACGGTGCCGACCACGACGTGGTGCACGTGCGTGTCGCCGTGGACGATGTTGCGCGGCCACCAGCGCACCTCGGCCCTGATCATGCGCACGCTGATGCGGATGAACACGAACGTGGTCACCAAGCCGACGAAGAAGAAGAGCAGTCGTTCGCTGCCGGTCAAGCACAGCCCCCTGGGGTCAAGGACCCCCCAGGTTACCTGTTGGGGTTGACGTTCCCGTGGACGTTGCCGATCTGGAGCACGGTTCCGTGCACGGGGCCGCTGATGCTGTTCGTGGTCCCGCCACCGCCCCGCGGGGCCGGGTGGGCGGAGGGCTTGCCGAGGTGCTCGAGGGCGACCGCGTACAGCCCCCGCACGACGTGCGGCGCGGCGCTGACCTTGATCGACAACGTCGTCTGCTCGGGCATCGGCACCTCCGCGAGGGGTCGTTCGGGGCCTCACGTTAGCAGTGAAATTGACGGCTCGACGGCAGGCGGGGAGCCGTGGTTGACTGTCCATGGTCGTACGTTTTCGTGTTCGTGGTACCACGCTCGCGCAAAACGAGGTCGCGAGCGTGAGGGTTCTCCAGGTTCCGGAGAAGTCGCTGTTCCGACTTGACCCGGTGGTCGCGAACGCGATCCGGCACCTGTGGAGGAGAAGTAGCAAGATGGCAGTACAGGGCACCGTCAAGTGGTTCAACGCGGAGAAGGGCTTCGGCTTCATCTCCCCCGACAACGGTGGCGCCGACGTGTTCGTCCACTACTCCGAGATCCAGATGAACGGCTACAAGGCTCTCGAGGAGAACCAGCGGGTCGAGTTCGAGATCGGTCAGGGCCAGAAGGGCCCGCAGGCCCAGGGCGTTCGCGCCGTCTGAGCCTGATCGGTCAGCACATCTGATCTGACACCGAAGCCGCCTGTCCTGTATCGGACC
>NZ_JBHXCW010000467.1:0-1522 GCF_042725365.1 Lentzea sp. NPDC060358
GACGAAGGGGTGCCGGGGCGGTCTCCCGGCACCCCTTCGCCGTGGAGGTCGCGGCACCGGGATTCGCGTACGCCGAAACGCGCGGAGCCCCTTTCCGAAATCCATTTCCGGTATTCGACTCGTTCGATTGTCGAACGCCTTGACCGTCACGCACGACCGCTGTTACGACTGATTCCAGGGTTTTCGTCCCGCCGTAGGCGCAGGCGGCCGGTCGGACATTCGAGTCATCCCGGTCCTGAACGAGATCAACTCCCTGGAGACGTCATGACGGAACGTCGAGGCCACTCGGACACCGACCCCCATCCCGTGCGCCGGCGAACGCTGCTGGCCGCGGGCGCCGCGCTGCCGGTGCTCGCGGCGGCGACACCGGCGTCCGCGGCGACGTCGGTGGTGGTCGAGCCGTCGAACGTGCAGCAGACGATCCTCGGCTTCGGCGGCATGAACCACACCGTCTGGATCAGCGACCTGACCGCCGCCCAGCGCGAGACCGCCTTCGGCAACGGCGCGGGGCAGCTCGGGTTCACCGTGCTGCGGATCCCCGTCCACGAGGACCGGGCCAACTGGAGCCGGGAGGTGGCCACGGCGCGGCGGGCGGCCGAGCTCGGGGCCAAGGTCATCGCCTCGCCGTGGAACCCGCCCGCGTCGATGACGGAGTCCTTCTCCGGCGGCAAGCGGCTGCGCTACTCCTCCTACGGCGCCTACGCGCAGCACCTCAACGACTTCGTCGCCTTCATGGCGAGCAACGGTGTCAGCCTCTACGGCATCTCCGTGCAGAACGAGCCGGACTACGCGCAGGAGTGGACGGCGTGGACGTCCAGCGAGATCGTCCGGTTCCTGCGCGAGAACGCGGGCTCGATCAACGCGCGGGTCATCGCGCCGGAGTCGTTCCAGTACCGCAAGAACCTCTCCGACCCGATCCTCAACGACGTCACCGCGCTCGCGAACGTGGACATCATCGGCGCGCACCTCTACGGCACCCAGCCGGGCGACTTCCCCTACCCGCTCTTCCAGCAGAGGGGTGCCGGCAAGGAGCTGTGGATGACCGAGGTCTACCACCCCAACAGCAGCGACAACGCCGACCTGTGGCCGCAGGCGCTCGACGTGGGCGAGCACATCCACCGGGCGCTGGTGGACGGCCGGTTCCAGACCTACGTGTGGTGGTACATCCGCCGCTCCTACGGGCCCATGCGCGAGGACGGGCAGATCAGCAAGCGCGGCGCCAACATGGCGCACTTCGCGAAGTGGGTGCGGCCCGGCTACTCGCGGATCACCGCGACCGCGAACCCGCAGTCGAACGTCTACATCTCGGCGTTCAAGAGCGGGGCCAGGCTCGTGATCGTGGCCATCAACAAGAACACCTCACCGGTCGACCACGTGTTCACCATCCGCGACACCGGGAACGCGACGGCCTCGACCTGGCTGACGAGCGCGAGCGCGAACCTCGCGCACTACAACGACTTCACGATCACCGGCGGGACGTTCAACGCCCAGCTGCCGGCCCGCAGCATCAGGACGTTCGTCC
>NZ_JBHXCW010000468.1:0-1515 GCF_042725365.1 Lentzea sp. NPDC060358
CCCCGGAAGCGTGACAGTTCCGCAAACGGATCCTGCCGGACAGGATGGTGCAACAGACCCATCCCCACGGCCTTCGTGCTGAGTGTTGTGTGTTCCTTGGTCGGAGCACATGCTCAGCCGAAGGCCGCCTGCACGCACGGCAGTTACCAGTCCGAGTGATCAAGTACGACGAGTCGTTCGACCTCCGAGGTTAAAGATCAAGTTAGACGGTGTCCTATGTGGTGATCGCTCGTTGGGCTGTTCATGGGGCGGGATACGTGGAGTTGGATTGTTCCGGACGGGCTGTGGGAGATCGCGAAGCCGTTGATCCCGCCCTCTCGGGTGCGTCCGCAGGGCGGCGGGACGCAGGACACGCCTGATGAGACGCTGTTCGCGGCCATCGTCTACGTGTTGGTGAGCGGGTGTGCCTGGCGGGCCCTGCCACCGTGTTTCGGGGTCTCGAAGTCGACTGCCCATCGGCGCTTCGTCATCTGGTCCAGGGCCGGTGTCTGGGGCCGGCTGCACGAGGCGATACTCGACCGCATCGACGAGTGCGGCCTGCTCGACGTGACCCGTGTGGTCCTCGACTCCGCCCATGTACGGGCCAAAAAAGGGGCGAACTCACAGGCCCGAGCCCCGTGGACCGGGGTAAACCGGGCTCCAAGATGCACGTCCTGTCGGACGCGAACGGACTGCCCCTGGTCGTCGGCGTCTCCGCCGCCAACACCCACGACAGCCAAGGACTGAAGCCCATGGTGGCCGGTCTCCAATCGAGACACGATCCCCACCGCGGCTGGCATTACCAACCCCGCAGACTCCACGCCGACAAGGCATACGACATCCGTGACCTGCGTAAATGGCTGCGTGGGAAGCGTATCGGCGTCCGTATCGCCCGCAAGGGAATCGAATCCAGTGAACGGCTCGGACGCCGAAGGTGGGTCATCGAACGCACCATGTCCTGGCTGTCCGGCTACCGCAGACTCAACCACCGCTACGAACGCCACCCCCGCAACTACCTCGCCTTCCTCGGCCTCGCCGCCGCACTCTGCTGCTACAAACGCCTCCTTCGACTCACCACATAGGACACCGTCTTAGGGTACGGATATGAGCTCACTCACGCACGACCGCTACTGCGACGAGATCATCAGCCGGACCGAAGCCTTCCGGGCCGCACTCCGCGGCGCCGATCTCTCCGCCACCGTTCCGACCTGCCCCGACTGGGACCTGCGCGCACTCGCCCACCACGTGGGCCGGGCCCATCGCTGGGTCGGCGAGATCGTACGCACCCGCTCCACCGACGTCATCCAGCCGGATGCGGTGCCGAACGGCTCCCCCGCGAGCGAGGACGCCGCCGCGCTGGACGCCTGGCTGGCCGAGGGCGCGGAGGCGACCGCCGAGGCGCTGCGGGCCGCGGGCACGGAGGTGAAGGTGTGGTCCTGGGCCTGGGAGGGCAGCACGGGATTCTGGGCGCGCCGGATGGCCCACGAGACGGTCGTCCACCACGCCGACGCCGCGATCACCGCCGGGACCGGGTTC
>NZ_JBHXCW010000469.1:0-1450 GCF_042725365.1 Lentzea sp. NPDC060358
CCCCTACGCCGCGGCCACACCCCGGGGGTCAGAGCCGCACCAGGTTGACGCGGTGGTCCGGCACGACCCCTTCGGCGGGACATTGCTCCGGCAGGTTCTCGCGCAACGCCCGACCGTTCGCGAGTACCGAGTGCCATGTGTCCCACACGGCGATGAGCGCTGCCGACAGCACGACGGCGACGGCCACGGCGAGCACACCGGAGTCGTCGAGCAGCACGATCGCGGCGACGACGGCCCACAGTTCGACAGCGGTGAAGACGACGGCGTACACCACCCGCTCCGTGTGCTTGCGCCGCGCGCGCTGCATCTGCTTGCGGGAGCTGGTTTCCGGCAGAGACTGGCGCTTCATGACGGCTCCTGGGTGAGTGTTCTTCGTCTGTGTCCCCAAGGAAACGCCTGTCGGACGGCACCGTCTGCGTCAGATGCCACAGAGCTTGCGCAATTCGTCCTCGCGCAGAATCCTGATGCTGGTGCGGTTGGTGGAGATGATCCCCGCGTCCCGCAACGTCTTCAAGTGCCTCGACACGGTTTCTCGCGAGATCCCGGCGATTCCGGCCAGTTCGCGCTGGCTGAGCGGCACCGTGGCGATCAGGTCGTCGGTCCCGCGGTGGGCCAGGTCGAGCAGCACCGCGCCCACCCGGTGCAGCGACGGCCCGGTGCGCAGGTCCTGCTGTTCGCCCGTGGCCCGCTGCCGCGCCGCCACGACCCGCAGCATCGCCCAGGCGATCTCCGGGTGCGCGGTGCACAGCCGTTTCAGCGTCGACGCGTGGATCACCATGCCGCTGACTGGGTCCACGGCCGTCAGGGTCGCGGACCGGTGCCGCCCGTCGATGGCGCTCAGCTCGCCGATGATCTCGCCGGGGCCCCGCACGGCCAGCACCGTCTCCTCGCCGGTGAGGGCGAACCGGCTGACCTTGACCCTGCCGTGCGACACCAGCAGGACGTTGCGCGAGGTGTCGCCCTGGTGGCAGATCACCGAACCGGACTGGAACAGCACGCGCGTCGCCGCGGCTTCCAACGCCGTGCGATCGCGCTCGTGGAGCATCCCCCAGAAGGACTGGTCCGCCCGCATGCTCCCATGATTCACGCACGGGGACCCCGGTCGATGCCCCGATCGATCTAAAACCGCTCTGCCGCCACCACACCCCGGCTGGAATCGCCGGTGTCCGACCCCGTCCGACACTGTCCGACCCTCCTTCCGCTCACCCGCCCGGCCGGGCGACCGTGGGGGCGTTCTGTTGGCAACTGGGAGGAGCGGACTCGTGAAGCGTTTCGCGAAGCTGGCCGGTGAGCGGCTCGTCGGACTCGTGCTGCCGAGGATCGACGCCGGCGCCTGCGTGCCGGAGCACGGGCAGTGCTGCAAGAAGGGGTACCGCTTCAACTGCAACGGGATCTGCTCGTCGGTGAGCAGCACCTGCAAGTGACGCCCTGATGTGCGGGGTGCCGGCGC
>NZ_JBHXCW010000470.1:0-1425 GCF_042725365.1 Lentzea sp. NPDC060358
GGGGTGCGCAGCTCCCCGTCGCGGCAGTCGACACGGGCGCCGCCCTCGATCGCGGCCCGCACCCGGTCGGGGCGACCGGTTCGCGCGGCGTCGAGCAGTTCCTGATCGAGGGCGTTCATGTCCGTACGGCTCCTGTCGTTCGGCCTGTTCGGGCGGTTCGGGCGGTTACTTGGTGAGTGCGGCCACGCCTGCCCGGGCGAACTTCTCGTCCAGGTCGCCGGAGGGGGCGCCGGCCACGCCGATGGCCGCGACCGGGGCGCCCTTCACGGTGACGGGGGCGCCGCCCGCGAGGACCAGGGTGCCCGGGATGTCCTTCAGGGTCGGGGCGTTGGCCAGGCGCTGGGCGAGCTCGGAGGTCGGGGCGTTCCAGGACACGGCGGTGTACGCCTTCTTCACGGCCGACTCGTAGGCCTGCGGGCCCGCGCCGTCGCCGCGCAGGGTCAGGATCGTGTTGCCGTTGCGGTCGACGACCGCGACCGAGACCCGCTGGTTCTCCTTCTTCGCCGCGTCGAGCGCAGCCTGGGCGGCCTTGGTGGCGGCGGCCAGCGTCAGGTGGGTGCTCTGCTGGAGGTTGCCGTCCGCGGCGTCGGCGGTGACGGCGGCGGGCGCGGCGGCCGGGGCGGACGCGCTGGCGGACATCGTGCCGAAGGTCCCGGCGCCGAGGGCGGCGACAACGACGGCACCGGTCAGGACACGGGTGCGCAGCGACAGCTTCTTCATGGTGAACGACTCCTCGGGTTCGGCCGGGCGGTTCGGGGATTTCCGCGTTCCCGCTCCGCCGTCCATCCTCGGGTCGCGTCCGGCCCGTCCCGGTCGACCTGCGGGCTCCCTTCCGGGCCCCCGACGGCCGACGGCCGGGTCCACCGATCGGATGATGCGGTCGCCGTGTCCGTGACCGTCGCTCAGGGTGCCCGTGTGCTGCGGTGCCGCTCAGACCAGGAGCTTCGCCTTCGCCCGCTGGTACTCCTCGTCCGTGAGCGCGCCCCGGTCACGGAGATCGGCGAGCTTCGCCAGGTCGTCGGCGTGGCTGCTCCGCTGGGCGCCGGTCCCGCCCGTACCGCTGTCGGGGGAGTTGGCCGCCTCGCGTACGTACGACTTGAAGGCGGCCTCGCGGTCCTGGGCGTCCTTGACCTCGCGCTTGGCCATGGAATCGCCCCGGAAGATCACGTACAGCAGTACGCCGATGTAGGGCAGCAGCAGGGAGAGGATCAGCCAGCCCCCCTTGCCCCAGCCGCCCAGGTCGTGGCTGCGGAAGATGTCCGTGATGACCTTGAACAGCAGGAACAGCCACATGATCCAGAGGAAGAACACCAGCATGGTCCAGAAGAGGTTGAGCATGGGGTAGTCGTCCACAGATCTCTCCTCGGCCGACGCGCGTTCTGCGCGGTGATGAACAGGGGTAAACCAGTCATATCACCGCATATA
>NZ_JBHXCW010000471.1:0-1392 GCF_042725365.1 Lentzea sp. NPDC060358
GCGGGTCTGTCAAACGAACGGTGTAACTCGGGTTGAAGGAAACTACTTGCGTCCGGCGGCCAGGCGGCCGTCGAAGGCGATGTCGAACGCGTTGAGCGCGGGTTTCCAGCGCATCGTCCAGCGTGCGCGGCCGGTGCCGGTCGGGTCCAGGCTCATGATCGCCATGTAGACGCATTTCAGTGCGGCCTGCTCGTTGGGGAAGTGCCCGCGAGCCTTGACGGCGCGGCGGATGCGGGCGTTGACGCTCTCGATCGCGTTGGTCGAGCAGATCACCCGCCGGATCTCCGGATCGAACGCCAAGAACGGCACGAACTCGGCCCAGGCGTTGTCCCACAACCGCACGATCGCCGGATAGCGGGCGCCCCAGGCCTCGGTGAACTCGGCGAACCGCTCACGCGCGGCGGCCTCGGTCGGCGCCGTATAGACCGGCTTGAGAGCCTTCGCGATCACCGCCCAATGCTGACGTCCCGCATAGCGGAAACTGTTGCGCAGCAAGTGAACCACGCAAGTCTGCGTGATCGTCCGCGGCCAGACTGTGGTGATCGCGTCCGGCAAGCCGGTCAGCCCGTCACAGACGACCATCAACACATCGGCCACACCGCGGTTCTTGAGCTCGGTGAGCACGTGCAACCAATATTTGGCGCCCTCACCGCCATCGCCGGCCCACAACCCGAGAATGTCGCGACGCCCCTCGCAGGTCACCGCGAGCGCGACATAGATCGGCCGATTCGCGACCTGCCCATCGCGGATCTTCACGTGAACAGCGTCGATGAAGATCACCGGATACACCGCGTCCAGCGGCCGGTTCTGCCACTCGACCATGCCCTCGACGACCTTGTCGGTGATCGTGGAGATGGTCTGGCGTGACACCTCAGCGCCATAGACCTCCGCCAAGTGCGCGGAGATCTCCCCGGTGGTCAAACCCTTGGCGGACAACGAGATCACCATCTCGTCCACGCCTCCCAAGCGCCTCTGCCGCTTCGCGACGATCTTGGGCTCGAAACTGGCATCACGGTCACGAGGCACATCGATCTCGACCGGCCCGACATCGGTGATCACGGTCTTGGAGCGAATGCCGTTACGCGAGTTCCCGGTCCCGCGGCCGGCCGGGTCGTGCTTGTCATAGCCGAGGTGATCGGTGATCTCACCCTCGAGCGCGGCCTCCAGCAGCCGCTTGGTCAGCTGCTGCAGCACCCCGCCCTCACCGGTCAGTTTCAGTCCGCTGGACTTGGCGCTACTCAGCAGCTGCGCGACGAGCTGCTCGTCCAAGCCGTCCAACCCGTCCAGGCCGGTCGCGGGCTTCGAGTCCTCGGCGTTCTCCACGCCGGACATCATGTCGGTCATCAGGTGCACTTCCATGATCGGGAGTTACACCGAACGTTTTACAGTCCC
>NZ_JBHXCW010000472.1:0-1392 GCF_042725365.1 Lentzea sp. NPDC060358
GGGACGCCTCCCGCCGTCTCACCGAGGAGGAGCACGCGGCCGCCCGGCACGCCCTGAAGGGGATCACGCCCGCGCAGTTCCTCACCTCCGCCACCACCGCCCGCGTCCTGTCCGACGCCGTGGCGGAACGGCTGCCCGGCACCTACTTCCCGACGCTGCACGACCGCCTCGACGCCGTGACCGCGCACGACGCCACCCGGGCACTGCGCGCCGCGCTGCCGCCCGGACGGCTGGTCACCGTCGCGGTCGGGGACGCCTCGCTGATCCACCGGCCGCTGCGGGAGCTGGGGCCGGTCACCGTCACGGAGTGACCGCCGCCGCGGGTGCCCCGCCGCCGAGGTGGAGGCCGTGGGCGTGGATGAGCACCCCGGCCTGGGTACGGCTGCGGGCGCCCAACTGCTCCATCAGCTCGGAGATGTGGCGGCGGCAGGTCCGCAGGGAGAGGCCCAGGCGCCGGGCGATCACCTCGTCCTTGAGGCCGTCCGCGAGCAGGACGGCCAGGGTGCGCTTGATGTCCTCGGTGACCGCGCGGGCCGCCGCGGGCCCGCTGAGGTAGGGGGTCGCCCGGCTCCAGGACTGCTCGAAGGCGTCGTACAGGAAGGCCACCGCGGAAGGCTGCCGGATCACCACGGCCCCTCGGGGGCTGGAACGGTCGGGCATGAACGCGATGCGCTGGTCCACGATGATCATCTGGCCGAAGAGTTCGCCGAGGGTGCGGATGTGCGATCCGGCCGCGCTGGCGGCACGGACGTAGTCCTGGGTGGGCTGGTGGAAGCGGGCCGGGTGCTGGTAGAGGCACCGGATGCGGATGCCCCGCTCCAGCAGGGCCAGGTCCCGGGGCAGGGCGTCGGCCAGGATCTCCGCGGGCCGCCCGCCGCCGGGCTGGAAGGACACCACCTCGGTCCTGCACTGCGCCACGGAGGCGCTGATGGCGCCGCGGGCCGCGTGGACGTCCGGCAGGATCTCCAGCACCTCGGCGTCGGCGGGCCGCTGCTGGGCCAGGGGCAGCGGGAGCCCTTCGAGGACGGCGCGCCGGGCCGCGACCCGGCCCTCGCTCAGCCGCAGTTCGGCCTGGGCCTCGCGCAGTCCCGCCTCCTGGGGGCCGAGCAGGGTGGCGATGGCGTGGTGCGGGGTGACCGCCTCCCACACCCCGTCGTCCGCCCCGGGACGCAGGAGCTGCCAGGCCCGCAGGGCGTCCAGCGACGCGGCGTGCAGGTCGGCGGAGAGCCCGGCGGCCGGGGTCCGGTCGGACAGGCCGTACTCCAGGGCGTGATGGTAGAGGGCCACGGCGTCGTGGCCGAGCGGGGGGAGATCGGACGAGGCCGGAAGCGGGGCGCGTTCGGGCATGGATTCTTCCTCTCCGGATGGTCCTTGGTGGTAGAGGTCGTTTTG
>NZ_JBHXCW010000473.1:0-1377 GCF_042725365.1 Lentzea sp. NPDC060358
GTGGTGGCGCGGATCTTCGAGGAGGCCGGGTTGCCGCCCGGCCTGCTGCACGTGCTGCCCGGTGGCGCCACCACCGGCGCCGCGCTGGCCGAGGACCCCGACGTCGGCATGATCGCGTTCACCGGGTCCACCGCGGTCGGGCGGGAGGTGGGCGCCGTGGCGGGGCGCGCGCTCAAACGGGTCTCCCTGGAGCTGGGCGGGAACAACGCCCTCGTCGTCCTGGAGGACGCGGACCTCGACGCCGCGAGCTCGGCGGGCGCGTGGGGTTCCTTCCTGCACCAGGGCCAGGTCTGCATGACGACCGGACGGCACGTGGTCGTCGAGTCGGTCGCCGACGAGTACGTCGAACGCCTGGTGCGGCGGGCGAAGGCGCTGCGCGTGGGCGACCCGGCCGTGGAGGACGTCGCGCTCGGCCCGCTGATCGACGCCGGCCAGCTGCTGCGGGTGGACCGGATCGTGCGGGACTCCGTGGCGGCCGGTGCCGTGGTGCGGTGCGGCGGGACCTACGAGGACCTGTTCTACCAGCCGACCGTGCTGACCGGCGTCACCGGGGACGTGCCCGCGTTCCGCGAGGAGATCTTCGGGCCGGTCGCCCCCGTCGTCGTGGTCGCGGACGAGGAGGAAGCGGTCGCCGTGGCGCGCGACAGCGAGCACGGGCTGGTCGCCGCGGTGCAGACCGGGTCCGTCGAACGCGGTCTCGCCGTCGCCCGCCGGCTCGGCACCGGCATCGTGCACGTCAACGGCCAGACGGTGGACGACAACGCTTTCGTGCCGTTCGGCGGGCGCGGCGCGTCCGGCAACGGCACCCGGTTCGGCGCGTCGCAGAGCTGGGACGAGTTCACCCAGTGGCAGTGGGTCACCACCCGCGACCGCGCCACCCCCTACCCGTTCTGAAGCCATTCGAGGAGGAGTGCACTGTGGACAGATTGCGCGACGTCGTGCTGCTGCTGGCGAGGGTGGTGATCGGCGTCGTCTTCGTCATGCACGGCTACCTGAAGCTGAGCCACGCCGAGCTGGGGCCCGCGGCGTTCGAGTCGCTCGGGTTGCCGCTGCCGGCGGTGACGTTCTGGGCCGTGTCGCTGGCGGAGGTCGTCGGCGGCGTGGCGTTCGCGGTGGGCCTGGGCCTGCCGGTCGTGGGGGCGGTGTTCGCCGCCCTGACGGCGGGCGCGCTGTTCCTGGTCCACCTGTCGAAGGGCTTCTGGGCCGACGGCGGCGGCTACGAGTACGTGATGGTGCTCGCCGTCGTGTCCCCCGCCATCGGGCTCACCGCCCGCCGGTGGTCGCTGGACGAGCTCATCGCCGCGCGCAGGAGCGCGGTGGCGGTGTGACGGGCTTTCCCCCGTGACGAGAAGACCCCGCCACACGCCTCATGGCAGC
>NZ_JBHXCW010000474.1:0-1329 GCF_042725365.1 Lentzea sp. NPDC060358
GTGCGGCGGGAGATGACTCGTGCCGAAACTGTCGATGAGCGCGAACCGCATCAGGTCGATGAAGACGGCGGCCGGATTGCACTCCAGCACCACCATCACGGCATGCGGGACCCGGTCCCCCTTGAGTATCGTGTCGACGCTCCACATGACCCCCGAGGCGTACATCCAGGTCCGCAGGACGAACGGCATCAGCTGGGCGATGTCCGGGGTGCGGGCGGCCAGCCGCGCCACCACCATGGAGAGCCCGGTGTTGAACAGCGCCTGGAGGAACAGCGCCGGGACGGCGAGCAGCCAGGAGGGCCGGGGGTACTGCCCGAAGCCCACCAGGATCAGCACCAGCGCGCCCAGCGAGAAGAGCAGCTGCTGGAGCTGTTGCAGGGCCAGTGCGATCGGCAGCGAGGCGCGCGGGAAGTGCAGCGCCCGGACCAGCCCCAGATTCCCGGAGATGGCCCGCACCCCGGCCATGACGGAGCTCTGGGTGAAGGTGAAGACGAACACCCCGGTCACCAGGAACGGGATGAAGACCTCCTGGGTCATTCCCTTCCGGGTGCCCAGGATCAGCCCGAAGATCAGGAAGTAGACCAGGGCGTTGAGCAGCGGCGTGGCCACCTGCCACAGCTGGCCGAGCTTCGCCTGGCTGTACTGGGCGGTCAGCTTCGCCCTGGAGAACGCCATGATGAAGTGGCGCCGGCCCCAGAGCTGCCGGATGTACTCGAGGAGCCCCGGCCGGGCGCCGCTCACCGTCAGGCCGTACTTGGCGGCCAGCTCGGCCGGGCTCAGGCCGTCGTCGACGGATGGCGGGGTGCTCAGGGAGACCGCACCGTCGTGGGTTGTGTCACTCACCAGATGAAACTCTCGTATTCAAGATGCGCAGCCAGTCTCGGGCGCGGCTCGGAGCGGACAGATCCCGTAGGGAGAACGTACGTCCCATGCTCTCAGAGGAGAACCTCTCAGATCACGGGAGGGCGGCCGAGGCGGGTCAGCCGCCAGACCGTGCGCCACTTCATCGGGCGGCGGGTTCCGCAGGGGGTGGTCCACCCCTCCCGGAAGCCGCCGAACCATGCCTTCAGCGCCGCTCCGGACGGCCTGCGCAGCAGGGTCAGCAGCAGCCACACGCCGAGGTAGACCGGCACCAGGGGGAGGGGCAGGTGGCGGCGGGCCAGCCAGACCCGGTTGCGGGCCGTCATCCGGTAGTAGACCGCGTGCCGCGAGGGCGCGGTGGTGGGGTGGTCCAGCACCATGTCCGCGCGGTAGTCGATCATCCAGCCGGCGTCCAGTGCCCGCCAGGCGAGGTCGGTCTCCTCGTGCGCGTAGAAGAACTCCCCGGGC
>NZ_JBHXCW010000475.1:0-1315 GCF_042725365.1 Lentzea sp. NPDC060358
GACCAGGACGGCGTGGCCCTCGACGATTCCCTGGACGCCGAGTCCGGGGACGTTGGCGAAGTCCTCGGGGGTGGGGAGGGTGGATTTGGTGCGGTCGGTGGCGCCGGTGGCGACGGCCTGGGCGATGGGGTGTTCGGAGGAGTGTTCGAGGGCTCCGGCGAGGCGGAGTACTTCGTTCTCGGTGGTGGTGGCGGTGGTGTGGACGTCGAGGAGGGTCATGCGGCCGGTGGTGACGGTGCCGGTCTTGTCGAGGACGATGGTGTCGACGCGGCGGGTGGTTTCCAGGACCTCGGGTCCCTTGATGAGGATGCCGAGCTGGGCGCCGCGTCCGGTGCCGACCATGAGGGCGGTCGGGGTGGCGAGGCCCAGGGCGCAGGGGCAGGCGATGATCAGTACGGCCACGGCGGCCGTGAACGCGGCCGTCACGTCGTCCGCGGTCAGCAGCCACACCACCAGGGTGACCAGCGCGATCACCAGCACCACAGGGACGAAGACGGCGGAGATCCGGTCCGCGAGGCGCTGCACCTCGGCCTTGCCGCTCTGGGCGTCCTCGACGAGCTTCGCCATCCGGGCGAGCTGGGTGTCGGCGCCGACCCGGGTGGCCTCGACGACGAGCCGGCCGCCCGCGTTGAGGGTGGCCCCGGTGACCGAGTCGCCGACGCCGACCTCCACGGGCACGGACTCGCCGGTCAGCATCGAGGCGTCCACGGCCGAGGCGCCCTCGACGACGGTGCCGTCCGTGGCGATCTTCTCGCCGGGGCGGACCACGAAGCGGTCGCCCACGGCGAGCCGGGCGATGGGGACGCGCACCTCCGTACCGCCGCGGAGCACGGAGACCTCCTTCGCGCCCAGGTGCAGCAGCGCCCGCAGCGCGGAACCGGCCTTCCGCTTGGACCGCGCCTCCAGATAGCGGCCCAGCAGGATGAAGGTGACGACCCCGGCCGCGACCTCCAGATAGATGGTGGAGGTGTCACCGGCGTGCCGGACGGTGAGGTCGAAGCCGTGCCGCATCCCGGGCGTGCCCGCATCGCCGAGGAAGAGGGCCCACAGCGACCAGCCGAAGGCGGCCAGCGTGCCGATCGAGACCAGGGTGTCCATGGTGGCCGCGCCGTGCCGGAGATTGGTCCAGGTGGCGCGGTGGAAGGGCAGTCCGCCCCAGACGACGACGGGGGCGGCGAGGGTGAGGGAGAGCCACTGCCAGTTGTCGAACTGGAGGTAGGGCACCATCGCGAGCAGGACGACGGGGGCGGCGAGCACGGCCGAGACGGTCAGCCGCCGACGTAGCGCGTCGGGCGCGTCGTCGTCGGTCCCGGCG
>NZ_JBHXCW010000476.1:0-1300 GCF_042725365.1 Lentzea sp. NPDC060358
ATCTGGTGGATTCCAGGGGTCGTTGCAACGCGGGTGATCAACTGGCGTGGGTCAGGAGTTTAGCCATGCGTTCGGCTGGGGTGTCCCAGCCGAGCGTTTCGCGTGGGCGGCCGTTGAGCTGGATCGCGACGGCGTCGAGGTGGTCGCGGTCGTGGACGGACAGGTCGGTGCCTTTGGGGAAGTATTGGCGGAGCAGGCCGTTGGTGTTTTCGTTGCTGCCGCGTTGCCAGGGTGAGCGTGGGTCGCAGAAGTAGACCGGGATGTCGGTGGCGGCGGTGAAGGTCGCGTGGCCGGACATTTCGGCGCCCTGATCCCAGGTCAGTGACCGCCAGAGGTGGGCGGGCAGTGTGTGGACGGTGTCGACGAGGGCGTCGCGGACCTGTTCGGCGGTGCGGCCGCCCGGCAGGTGCACGAGCATGACGTAGCGGGTGGTGCGTTCGACCAGCGTGCCGATGGCGGACTTCTTGTCCTTGCCGATGATCAGATCACCTTCCCAATGCCCTGGGATCGCGCGGTCGTCGGCCTCGGCGGGGCGTTCGCTGATCATGACCATCGGGGTGGCCATCCGCGGTGTGCGCTGGTGGGTGTGGCGGCGCGGGCGGCGCAGCGCCCGGCCGGTGCGCAACGCCGAGGCGAGCTCGCGGCGCAGCTCACCGCGGCCTTGGACGTAGAGGGCCTGGTAGATCGTCTCGTGGACCACGTGCAACTCCGGCCGGTCAGGGAAGTCCCGGCGTAAGCGTGCCACGATCTGCTCTGGGCTCCACCGCAGGTCCAGGCCATCCTGAATCGCTTGGCGCAGCACCGGGTTCGTCGCGAGCTTGCCGGTCTTCGGCCGTGGCCGGCGGGCCTCGGCCCGGCGCTGGGCCGCGTGCGGCCGGTAGTCACCGGTGCGTTCATGGGCGTTGCGCCGCAGCTCCCGGCTGATCGTCGAGCAATCCCGGCCCAGCTCGACGGCGATCTGCCGCATCGACACGCCCGCCCGGCGGCGATCGGCGATCACGATCCGCTCGTCCTCGTTCAAGAACCTGCCCCGCACCACCGCCGGCACCGGCTCGGTGATCGGCGGCGCGGCCCTCTTCCCGGTCGTCTGCCTGCGGCCGTTACGCCACACCTTCCCGGTCCGGTAGTTCACACCGACGATCCGGCAGGCTTCCCGGCTGCTCACACCACTGGCCACAAGATCAAGATAAGCAGCCCGCTCCCGAACCAGCCGCCCGCCCCTGCGCGAGCGATCCTCCCGGATCTCGAACACCGCAACACCCCGGCAACTCAGGCATTGCAACGACCACTAGAACCCAAG
>NZ_JBHXCW010000477.1:0-1290 GCF_042725365.1 Lentzea sp. NPDC060358
AGGTGGGGTGCCGGGCGCGGGAGCTGACTATCCTCGCCCGGAGACGGGGGAGCGGGACGGGGGAGGGCGCATGCCGATGTCCGAGGCGGGGGACGGCGGTCCGAGAGGGAACACGGGTCCGGCGGAGGGCGCCACGGCATCCGAGCCCGAGCCCGATCGCGTATCTGAGCCCGAGCCCGAGCCCGATCGCGAGCCCGATCGCGTATCTGAGCTTGAGCCCGAGCTCGAGCCCGTATCCGTGTCCGAGCCCGTATCCGTGTCCGAGTCCGGTGTCGCGCCGACGGTGTGGGCCGCGCGGCCGATCCTGGCATCCGCGTGCACGCTGTACACGGCGGCCGTGCTCGGTGTGGAGATCGACGGTTTCGTGGAGCTCGCTCTCCCGTCCTTCGGTCCGCCGCCCGGACCCTGGACAGTGCTGTTGATCGCGCCGATCCTGTTCTGCTGCGGGGGCCCGTTCGCCCTCATGGCGAGCCCGCTCCTGGTGCTTCCCACCGTCTCGGCGGCGCGGTGGGCGGCGACCCGGTTCACCGGCCGTGACGCGTGGTGGTGGGTGCCGGTGGTCGCGTCGGTCGTGGCCGGGGCGGGCATCGCGGTCCTCGCCGCGGCCCGGCACCCCGGCCCCGGCGCGTCGGCCCTGGGCTGGTCGGCGGCCACGGCGATGCTCACCGCCGCCGGTCTCGTGGCACGCCGCACCGCACTGCGCGGGGGCAGGGTCCGGCACGTCCTCGGCTGGGGTGTGGTGGCCGGGGCGGCCGTGTTCGCGATCGGCGCGGGAGCGTTCGCCACCGGGCTGGTCACGGAGTACCGGCCGCCACGGGCCGACGAGGCGGTGCTGTCCGGGAGCTGGACCGACGGCGAGGGCGGCACACTGCTGCTGGCCGCCGACGGTACGGCGGATGCCGAGGGGCTGACGGACCATGCCGCGGCCTACGCGGACGACGCGGAGCCCACCGCCGCGAAGTACCGCTGCTCGGGGCAGGGCACCTGGAGCTACACCGCCGGTGAATCCACCACGTGGGACCAGCGCGTACGGATCCGGATCAAGGGCTGCGACGGCCTGGACGACCCCTACGGGTGGCGGATCGGCGGTACGCCGGACCGGCTCGGACTCAGCAGCGAGTACGGCGACCCGGACACGCCGGACCGGTACGAGCTCACCCGGCGGTGACCGGCCGGACCGGCCGCGGTCGGCGCACCTGGCGGATTCGGTTCCCGGTCGCACCCCCGACGTTCGTCAGGGGTGGGGACTGCCGTTCGGCACGGGCGACGGGCGCCCGCCGCTTCTAGGTC
>NZ_JBHXCW010000478.1:0-1279 GCF_042725365.1 Lentzea sp. NPDC060358
GCTCGATCCGCCGGAGTTCCGCCTCGTGGGCCTGGAGGGCTCCCGCGCGCGAGGCGGTCAGTTCCTCGATCCGCCGGCCGGCGCCGGTCCAGGTACCGAGCATGATCTCCGCGATCCACGTCTCCAGCTTCACCGCGGCGGGGGCCAGCCACAGGAAGAGGGCGGCGAAGAGCCAGACACACACCGCGGACAGGACGATCGCCTGCATCCAGGTGGTGAGGGGGGCCGCGAGGAGGGTGAGGGTTCCGCCGGGAACGGTCCACCACCACAGCGGGATGGAGAGCGTCAGCAGCAGACTGAGCAGCACGCCCAGGACGAGGACGGGAAGGACGAGCCCCACGATGCCGTGAACCAGCATCCAGGCCACGTCCTTGCGGGTACCCGGGAACCGCAGCAGTTGGAGCGTCCGCTGGTAGGCGTTGCCTTCGAGCGTCGGGCAGGGCCGGCGCACGGGGCGGCCCAGAATGCGTTCGGCGCGTCGGCGTTCGGCATCGGTCAGGGCGTGCAACGGCTGCACCGCCCACGGCAGGACCGGCGCGAAGACCAGCGAGAAGCAGACGAGGGGCAACAGAACGTAACCGGCCAGCGAAGGCAGAGCGGTAGCGAGTCCGCTCAGCAGATACCGCGTGGATCGTAGGCCGTGGAGTGCTCTTGCCTTCAGGTCCATGGGGCAAGACGGTACTTCACGGGTGTTCCCTTGTCATAAGTGCGCGCTACACCTGGCAGGTGGAGCCCGCTACACCCCCGGTTCGGGAGAGAGACCGCTGCCGTCCGCCCGGCCTGCGCGATTACGTTCGGTACTCGTTCTGACCGATCGAGGGAACCGAAGGACCCATCATGCAACCGACGACGACGTCCCGGGCCACGCAGTTCGCCGTGTCCCTGGAGGAGGTCTCCCAGTCCTACGGCGAGGTGACCGCGCTGGACCGGGTCAGCTGGGGGTTCCGCAAGGGCAGTCTCACCGCGATCATGGGCCCGTCCGGATCGGGCAAGAGCACCTTCCTGCACTGCGCCTCCGGCCTCGACCGGCCCAGCGCCGGAACGGTACGGCTCGGTGATCTGGACATGGGCGGGCTCCGCGAGACGGAGCTGACCCGGCTGCGCCGCGAACGGATCGGGTTCGTCTTCCAGGGCTACAACCTCATGCCCTCGATGGACGTCGAGCGCAACATCACCCTCCCGCTGACCCTCGGCGGCCGCCAGGCGGACAGGCACTGGCTGGACGAAGTCGTCCACCGGGTGGGAATGGCCGGCCACCTGGACCGGCTCCCGGCACGTC
>NZ_JBHXCW010000479.1:0-1266 GCF_042725365.1 Lentzea sp. NPDC060358
GGAATACGTCGCCCACAAGCTTGGCGCGGACGACGGAGTCCTCATCATTGACGACACCGGGTTCATCAAGAAGGGCACCACCTCCGCCGGGGTCCAGCGCCAATACTCCGGGACCGCAGGTCGCACCGAGAACTGCCAGATCGGAGTCTTCGCCGCCTATGCCACCGCCCGCGGCCGGGCTTTGGTCGACCGCGAGCTGTATATCCCCAAGTCCTGGGCCGAGGACCGCGAACGCTGCCGCGCAGCCAAGGTCCCCGACGACCGGGATTTCGCCACCAAGGGTGAACTGGCCCGGCGCATGGTGCTGCGTGCCCTCGGCTCGCCGCTGCCCATCACCTGGGTCACCGCGGATTCCGCCTACGGACAGGAGAGCCGCTTCCGCCGACTGCTGGAGCAATCGGGCGTCGGCTACGTGCTGGCCGTGCCCAAGTCCCAGTTCACCGTGGGTTGTCCCCGCATCGAGGGCCTGTTCGCGCAGGCGCCGGACGAGGCGTGGGAGAAGACCTCATGCGGCAACGGCGCGAAGGGACCGCGCGTCTACCACTGGGCGGCGGTGCGACTGCCGGCCGTCGCCGAGTTCGACTACCAGGGCGAAGTCCCTCACCGGATGCGGTGGGCGCTGGCCCGTCGCAGCATCCGCAAGCCCGACGAGATCGCCTACTACCTCGCCTACGCCCCTTTGGAGACCACCGCCCAGGAACTGGTGCGAATCGCCGGGACGCGGTGGGCGATCGAGGAGTGTTTCCAGGCCGCGAAGAACGAGTGTGGCCTGGATCAGTACGAAGTCCGCCGTTACCCGGGTTGGTACCGGCACATCACCCTGGCGATGCTCGCGCACGCCTTCCTGGCAGCCACGGCGCACCAGGCCCGTGAAAAGGGGGCAGAACGGGTGAGGCAGCCGGGACCATCGAGCTCACAGTGGCGGAGGTCCGGCGACTCCTGGCAGCTTGTCGGCCCCGGCCCCCGCACCTGCACGGACATCGAGGCCGCCACCACGCGGTGAGCTGGTCGAACTGGCGCCGACGACACCAGGCAGTCGCCCGCCGCTGTCATTACCTGCGGCGTTGTCGCACGATCGAGGGGCGGCCACCGTGAAGCCGCCCCTGACCACTCCACAACCCGCCACACTCCAGCCGCCCAGCGAAACCCGCAGGTCAGACTGCAAAATCCTGCTGGAGTACTAGGTCCTGGCATACAACACGACCAGGATCCCGCCGAGTGCCTGTCGGACCGTCACTCGCGAGTGCTCTCCACATGGTGTAACGG
>NZ_JBHXCW010000480.1:0-1256 GCF_042725365.1 Lentzea sp. NPDC060358
GGTCCGGACCGACGCCTCGGTGTTCGCCGTGTCGAGCGAGGACTGGGTGAAGCCCTTCCCGGACAGCAGACCCTGGACCGCCGTCGCCCGGCCCTTGACCGGGTACTCGGTCTCGGTGCGGGTGCCGTTGCGGATGGTCACCGGGGTCTCGGCCGGGGTCGAGGTGGGCTTCTCGGCGACCGGGGCCTTCTTTTTCTTCTTGGACGCCTTGCCGTCGAGCGGGATGTCGTCGCGGACCATCTGGAAGAGCTGTTCGGCCTCGCCCGGCTTGGGCAGTACCCGGTCCTTCAGGATGCCCGTCCCGTAGACGTTCGGCATCGTCGTCATGGTGATGCGGTCGGTGGGAGCCTTCTTCAGCTCCTCCGCGAGGTCGTACAGGCTCTTGACCGTCTCGATGCCCTTGTCGACCGTCAGGGCGTCGGTCGCCGCCTCCGCGAGGTTTGTCAGCTTGCCCGGGTCGGTGAGCTTGGTGCCCTTGCGCAGCTCACGGACCATCGAGTTCATGTACATGTGCTGGGCGTGGGTGCGGCCGAGGTCGGTGCCGTCCTCGAAGCCGTAGCGGGTGCGCAGCCACTGGAGGGCCTGTACGCCCTTGATCTTCGTGGTGCCCCTCTCCAGCTTCAGCCCGGAGCCCTTGCCGGCGCGGGTGTGCGAGTAGACGTTGCCCTTCACGCAGACGGGGACGCCGCCGATCGCGTCGGCCATCGAGACCACACCGGAGAAGTCGATCATCATGAAGTGGTCGATGGTGATGCCGGTGAGCTCGTACCAGGTGGCCACCGTGCAACCGGGACCGCCGCGGTCGAGCGTCTCATTGGTCATCTTCAGACCAGTGGTCGCGGGGTAGACGCGCTTCGTCTCCGGGTCGGTGCACTTCGGGAACTTCAGCATGGTGTCGCGCGGCATGCTGATCACCGACATGTTGGAGCGGTCGGCGGAGAGGTGGACCAGCATCTGCACGTCGGCCAGGGGCGGTGCGCCGAAGGTGTCCTTGGCCCCGCCGAGCTTCTGGTTCTCCTTGTCGTCCCGCGCGTCCGAGCCTATGAGCAGGATGTTTATCGGGGTCTGACCGGCGGCGTTGGCCTTGTGATCGGCCATCTTCTTGTCGCCGAGGGTCAGATCGGCCTTCTTGATGTCCGAAGGGCAGCTGGTCATCCGTTCCGTCGGGCTCGTTCTGCTCGCGCTCCGCCTCGGCGAGGAGGTCGGCCTCCTCCGCGTACGGGTCCTCGTCCTCGCCGCCCTTCTTGGGCTTGTCC
>NZ_JBHXCW010000481.1:0-1254 GCF_042725365.1 Lentzea sp. NPDC060358
CCACCTCGGTGCGGTGCACCACCAGCCGGACGGCGTCGAGCAGGATCTCCATCCGCGGATAGTCGTCCCGGGCGAAGCCGCCCGGGTAGAGGATTCCGACGGTCGTCATGTCCACGTGTCCGCCCCTTCCTGTGCCGTCCGGGCCCCCGCACCGAGCCGTCCGTGACCCCGCACCGGAAATGCCCGTTCCATCCAAGTATTCCCCCATACGCCGCGAATCCCACGACGCCCCGTTGACGGACGGCGGTCCGGCTGCGAGCGTGGTCGGTCCGCACCCCCGGACGCAGCGGAGCGAGCGACTCTCATGCCGGAGCCCACCGTGCTCGTCCTGGACACCTCCCCCTCGCCGCGCCTGGGCCGGCTGACCGGCCAAGCCCGCATCCGGCACACGGACGGGGCCGGGCTCCCCGCCCTGCTCCCGGCCGCCGACGTGCTGCTGGTGTGGGACTCCGCCTCCGACGCGGTACGGGACGCCTGGCCCGGCGACGGGCCGCGCCCGGCCTGGGTGCACACGGCGAGCGTGGGGGTGGACCGGCTGATCTGCCCGGAGCTGGCGGCCTGCGACACCGTGCTGACCAACGCCCGGGGCATCTTCGAGCGGCCGGTCGCCGAGTACGTGACCGGGCTGCTGCTGGCGTTCGCCAAGGACCTCCCGGGCACCCTGAACCTCCAGCGGCGGCGGCAGTGGCGCCACCGCGAGACCGCCCGGCTCGCGGGCAGCCGCGCGGTCGTCGTCGGCGCGGGCCCGGTCGGGCGGGAGATCACCCGGCTGCTGATGGGCCTGGGCCTCAAGGTGGCCCTGGTGGGGCGCACCGCGCGGCGCACCGTGCACGGCATCGGGGACCTGGACCGGCTGGCCTCGCTGGCCGACTGGGTGATCTGCGCCGCCCCGCTCACCGACGCGACCCGCGGCATGTTCGACGCCCGGCTCTTCGGGCTGATGCAGCCCTCGGCCCGCTTCGTGAACGTGGGGCGCGGCCCGCTGGTCGTCGAGGAGGACCTGGCCGGGGCGCTGCGCAGGCGGTGGATCGCGGGCGCGGCGCTGGACGCGTTCGAGCGGGAGCCGCTGGGGACGGAGAGTCCGCTGTGGGACGTACCGGATCTGATCGTGTCCCCGCACATGGGCGGGGACACGGTGGGCCGGCAGGACCGGCTGAGCGAGCAGTTCGTGACGATGTTCGAGCTCTGGGCGGCCGGGCGCCCGCTGCCGAACGTGGTGGACAAGCGGCGCGGCTACGCCCCGGTCCGCGAACC
>NZ_JBHXCW010000483.1:0-1219 GCF_042725365.1 Lentzea sp. NPDC060358
CCCGGCGACTGGTGGTCGCGGGTCGCCAGGTCGAACGCCACGGAGGCCTCGATCCGGCGCGACGCCTCGTGCTCGCCCAGGTGGTCGAGCAGCAGCGCCACCGACAGCACGGCGGCCGTCGGGTCCGCGATGCCCTGGCCCGCGATGTCGGGTGCCGAGCCGTGCACCGGCTCGAACATCGACGGGTTGCGGCGCGTCACGTCCAGGTTCCCCGACGCGGCCAGGCCGATGCCACCCGTGACGGCGGCGGCGAGGTCGGTCAGGATGTCGCCGAACAGGTTGTCCGTCACGATCACGTCGTAGCGGCCCGGGTCGGTGACCAGGTGGATCGTGGCCGCGTCGACGTGCTGGTACGCCACGGTCACGTCCGGGTGCTGCAGCGAGACCTCCTCGACGACGCGCGACCACAGCGAGCCGGCGTGCGTGAGGACGTTCGTCTTGTGCACCAGCGTCAGGTGCCGGCGCTGGCGGGCCGACGCACGCGCGAACGCGTCGCGGACCACCCGCTCGACACCGAACGAGGTGTTCAGCGAGACCTCGGTGGCGATCTCGTGCGGGGTGTCCTTGCGCAGCAGACCGCCGTTGCCCGCGTACGGGCCCTCGGTGCCCTCGCGCACCACCACCATGTCGATCTCCGGCGGGTCCGCGAGCGGGCTGCGGACGCCGGGGTAGAGACGGGCGGGGCGGAGGTTCACGTGGTGGTCGAGCTCGAAGCGCAGGCGCAGCAGCAGCCCCCGCTCCAGGATTCCGCTCGGCACCGACGGGTCGCCCACCGCGCCGAGCAGGATCGCGTCGTGCTGGCGGAGCTCACCGAGCACCGACTCCGGCAACAACTCTCCCGTGGCGTGCCAGCGCGCCGCGCCGAGGTCGTAACGGGTGATCTCGGCCGCCGGAACGACCTCGCCGAGGACCTTCAGGGCCTCAGCGATGACCTCGGGCCCGATCCCGTCTCCTGGGATCACTGCGAGCCGCATCCACACACCTCCCAGGTGTCCGTCCCCAATTGGTGGGACTACTTTCCTCCGCGAGAGGCTACCGGCATCACGGCCGCTCGCCGCATGCCGGACACCCCTTAGGGGTGTTCTCTCCCGTACTGCGGGACACCCACACGGACTATTCCCACTTTCGAGTGTCACTCGACCGCAGGAAGGGGATCGCGTCAAGGGGTGACGACCGGCAGTTCCAGCCCGTGTCACGGGAAGGGGCCCGGTTCTCGGTG
>NZ_JBHXCW010000484.1:0-1219 GCF_042725365.1 Lentzea sp. NPDC060358
CCCCTGCGCCACGAGCCGGTGCACGGCCGCTTCCCCCGGGACGCCCGGTACGAGGAGGACTACGCGGCGGCGCTCGGGGCCGCGTACCGCCGCACGAAGATCTTCGGCCTGGACGAGCTGGGCCGACGCGAATCCGAATGGGACCTGGACACCGCGTACCTGAGCCTGGAGGCCCAGCAGCACCCCGCACACCACGGCCCCGGAACCGTCGGCCTCCCCGGCCCGCCCCAGCGGATCGACACCCTCCTCCCCGACCGGCCCCGGGTCCTGCTGCGCGGCGACGCGGGCGCGGGCAAGACCACCCTGCTGTGGTGGCTGGCCGCACACGCCGCGTCCGGCACCCTGAGCCCGGAGCTGGGCGCGCTCAACGGGCTGGTCCCGTTCGTCGTACCGCTGCGCACCCTGCGTGCCGAGGGCGGCACCTTCCCCTCCCCCGCCCAGCTGCCCGACGCCGCCCGGCTGGTCGTCGACCGGGCGCCCGAGGGGTGGGTGGGCCGGGTACTGGAGTCCGGCCGGGGCCTGTTGCTGGTCGACGGCCTGGACGAGGTCCCGGCCGACGACCGCGAGCAGGCCCACCAGTGGCTCTCCCGGCTCCTGGACCGCTACCCGGACATCCGCTGCGTGGTCACGGTGCGCCCGCTCGCCGTCGAGTCGGGCTGGCTGGACTCCCAGGGCTTCGAGGAACTGCGGCTGCTGCCGATGGGGGACCGGGACATCGAGGCGTTCGTCGCCGCCAGGCACCGGGCCGCCCGGCTGGACGACGACGACCACGAGACGCTCGGCACGCTGGAGCGGGACCTGGTCCAGCAGTTCGCCCAGAACCGCACCCTGCTCGACCTCGCCCGCACCCCGCTGCTCTGCGCCGTGATCTGCGCCCTGCACCGCCGCCGCCAGGGCCTCCTGCCGGAGACCCGCTGGAGCCTGTACGACTCGGCCCTCACCATGCTGCTCGGCGACCGCGACAAACAGCGCAGGATCGACGCCCCCGAGGGCATCACGATGAGCCCGGCGGAACAGGCCCAGCTCCTCCAGCGCATCGCGATCTGGCTGGTCCGGGGCAACCAGTCGGAGCTGGACCGCGCCGCCGCGCTGCGCCAGCTGGAACGCGCCCTGCCCGGCATGGCACGGCTGAGCTCCCAGGGCTCGTCCGGCACGATCCTGAACCACCTGCTCAACCGCAGCGGAGTCCTCCAGGAGCGCGCCGAGGACACCTACCAGT
>NZ_JBHXCW010000485.1:0-1212 GCF_042725365.1 Lentzea sp. NPDC060358
CCGAAAAGCGTGGCGGTTTGACACCCCTGACCTGGTGTGGCTCGCTCCGGTACGTCTCGGGACGGGACCCACCCCACCCGAACCGCACCACCTACGCAACAGCAAGCCGCCAAAAGCAACAGGCGTGCCATCAACCCACTAACGGCGCGGGGGGTCTTTGATCAGCTGGCGGGGTCCGGGGCGGAGCCCCGAGCACGAAACAGGAACCCGCCCGCAAAACCCAACCCCCCACACAGCCACAGCACACCCGCCTAAACCAAACGAGCACGCGCAGTCTCAACAGAATCCACAGCGTCCAACAACGGCAACACCTGCGAAGCACCAGACCGCACAGCCTTGGTACGCCGCGCAAAAGAAGTCAACGTCTGCCCAGGCCCAGCCTCGACCAGAAGCACGTCATACATGGCCACAAGCTCGTTCAACGCCGGCCCGAAGTAAACGGCGTCAGTGAGCTGACGCGTCCAGAACCGCGCCGACAACGCGTCCTCCGGGGTCATCAGCTTGCCCGTGTAGCCGGAGTACACCGGCATCCGCGGCGGCCGGGGCGCGGCCCTCCACGACGCCAGCGCCTCGTCCACGGCGGGCTGCATCGCCGGGCTGTGGAACGGCGTCGACGCCGGCACCGTGACGACGATGTACTCGTCCGCCTCGAGCCGGGCGCGAACGCGCGCCAGCGGTGCGTCGGAGCCCGCGAGCATCGTCTGCCGAGCCGAGTTCACCGCGGCGATGGCGACGTCGCCCTCCAGGTACGGCACCAGGTCCGCCTCGGCGGCGGCCACGGCCAGCATGCCGCCGGACGGGATCGGCACCGCCGACACCACCCGGTCGCGCACCAGAGAAACCGCTTCCTCCAACGAGAACACGCCCGCGAGAGTCGCCGCGACGACCTCACCGGCGGAGTGCCCGATCAGCGCGACGGGCTTGATCCCCCACGAGAGGACGGTGCGCCCCAGCGCGTAGTCGATCGCGAACAGCAACGGCTGCGCGCGTGAGACGTGGTCGACGTCGTTGCCCGCCAGCCAGTCGTCGCAGGCGACCGAGCCCACCTCGCCGAAGAGCTCGAAGACCTCGTCGACCACCGAGGTGAACACGGCGTCGGTGCCGTACAGGGACGCCGCCATCCGCGGGTACTGCGACCCCTGCCCGGGAAACATCAGTGCTACGTCCACAGAAAGCCTCCAGAGACGGCTCGAGGGCCGCGAAGGGAACACC
>NZ_JBHXCW010000486.1:0-1207 GCF_042725365.1 Lentzea sp. NPDC060358
GAGTCGGGCGCGTCCTTCCGCACGTAGGCGCCGTCCGGGTCGAACTTCTTCTGCTGCGTCGTCGGGTTGAAGATCCGGAAGAACGGCGCCGCGTCCGTGCCGCAGCCCGCGACCCACTGCCAGTTGTGCTGGTTCGACGCGAGGTCGCCGTCGACCAGGTGCTCCATGAAGTGCCGCGCGCCCCACCACCACGGCAGGTGCAGGTCCTTGACGAGGAAGCTCGCGACGATCATGCGCACCCGGTTGTGCATGAAGCCCTCCTGCAGCAGCTGCCGCATGCCGGCATCGACGATCGGGAAGCCCGTGCGGCCCTGCTTCCAGGCCTCGAACAGCTCCTCGTCGTCGTCGTGCACCATCCGGTCGAACTTGCGGTCGAGGTTCTCGCGCGCGGTCTCCGGCTTGTGCCACAACACGTCGGCGTAGAACTCGCGCCACGCGAGCTCGCTGCGGTACGTGCCGTCGCAGTCCTGCAGGAGCGTGCGGGGGTGCAGCACGCCCCACCGCAGGAACGCCGACATCCGGCTGGTGGCGTCGAGGTCGGGCCGGTCGCGCGTGGTGTCGTAGTCGTGGAGGCGTTCGTCGCGGAACTTCTCCCACAGCTCCAAGGCGTCCGGCAGCTTCTCCTGCGCCTTCGGGATCTTGGTGTTGTTGGTGGGCTTCATCCAGTCCACAGTGGAGGCGTCCGTGTCGGCGGGCTTGCGCCAGCCGTGCTCCAGCCAGGCGTTGCGGAACGGCGTGAAGACCTTGAACGGCGTGCCGTCGCCCTTGCGCACCCGTCCCGGCGCGACGGCGTAGGGCGAGCCGGAGCGGACGAGTTCGATGTCCCCCAACGCTTCCTCGACGGCCTCGTCCCTGCGGCGGCCGTACGGCGCGTAGTCGGCGGAGATGTGCACGCTCCCGGCGCCGATCTCCTTCGCGACGCGCGGCACGGTCTTCACCGGGTCGCCGTGCACGACCATCAACCGGCCGCCGAGCTCGTCGTTCAGCGCGTGCAGGCACCGGTGCAGGAAGTCGATCCGCGGCTGTCCCGACGGTTTCAGCAGGCGGTCGTCGAGGACGAACAAGCCGAGCGCGCGCGGAGACCTCTCCGCGGCGGCGAGGATCGCCGGGTGGTCGGACGTCCGCAGGTCGCGGCGGAACCAGATCAGCGAGGGTTCGGAACTCACCGGTCGACGCTAAGACGAGCGGGGCACGCCTGCATGACAGG
>NZ_JBHXCW010000487.1:0-1200 GCF_042725365.1 Lentzea sp. NPDC060358
GCGGTGGCCCGGCCCAGCGCGCGGGCCTCGGGGGCGAAGTCCCGGCCCTCGGCCAGCGAGCGCAGCGCGAGCCGCCAGCCGTCCTCGGCGCCGCCCAGGAACGGCTGGAGCACACCGAGGGTGAGCGGCCCGGGGGTGCGGGCCTCGAACCAGGCGACCGGCGCGGGCACCCGGCCGCAGCCCTCCCGGGCCAGTGCCAGCGGCAGTTCCAGGTCGGGGTTGGTGCCGGGGAAGAGCCGTCGGAAGATCTTGAGGATGTAGGCGTCGCCGTAGACGAGCGAGGTGTTGGACTGCTCGGTGTCCAGCAGCCGCGGGGCGAGCCGGGCGGGGACGGCCGGGCCGCTGCGGTCGAAGCGCAGGGCGCCGAGGGCGCCGGGGGTGCGGAACCGTTCCAGCAGGAGCCCGGCGAGGTGCGGGTCGTGCAGCCCTTCGTAGACGGTGCGCCCGGCGAGCGGGCCCTCGGCCACCCGGCCGATGAGCGCGGGCGCCAGCCGGGGCGGCAGCACGGCCCGTACTCCGAGCAGCAGTTGGTAGCAGTCGTCCGGGGAGTGTCCGGGCGAGGCCGGCTGGTGGACCCGGACCAGCAGATGGAGCAGCCCGGCCCCGGTCCCGGCGCCCACCGGCAGCATCTCGGTCGCCGACACCAGCGAGAAGCCGGTGATCGCCCGGCCCTTCCCGGCGAACCAGCGCTGCCGGGGCAGCCAGTCCCGCTGCAGCGGGGCGAGCGTCGGAAGCAGGCCGGTGCCGCGGGACGGTGCGGCCCGTGTGGATACAGCCTCCGACATGGCGTCGAGTCCTTTCCCCGGGCACACCGCGGGATGCGGGCGGTGTCCTGGATTGCGGTGGTCGATGTCCGGCCGTACGGAGCGTGCCGGGGCGGGACGGTCCGTACGGCCGCCCGGTGGGGGACCGTCCGTGCCACCCCGGCGAGGACGGTCCCGTGGCCGGGCTCAGCCCGCCGACGCGTCCGCGTGCAGCCGGAACCAGTAGAAGCCGTGCCCGGCCAGCGTCAGCAGGTACGGCGGCCGTTCGATCACCGGGAAGCGCACCCCGCCGATCAGCTCCACCGGACGGCGCCCGGTGAAGGCCCCCAGGTCGAGCTCGGTCGGCTGCGCGAACCGGGAGAAGTTGTGCACGCAGAGCACCAGGTCGTCGCCGTGCTCACGGGTGAAGGCGAGCACCGCCGGGTTGGACGAGGGC
>NZ_JBHXCW010000488.1:0-1193 GCF_042725365.1 Lentzea sp. NPDC060358
CAGCGGGCCGTGCCGAAGCGGGAGCGGTGGGCGTGGGCGGGGCTGGTGGCCGGGGTCGCGCTGTCGATGCAGTGGCGGCCCACCCATCTGCTCTGGCACGCCTTCGCCACGCCCAACGGCAGCCCGTACCGGCAGACCTTCGTGCTGGCCGGGCTGTTGGTGACCGCCGCGTGGGTCTCGGTCTCGTACGGCCGGCCGGAGCGGCGGGCGCTGCTCGGCGGGAGCGCGGTCCTGGTGCTGCTCGCGGCCGGGGCGGGCTTCAGCGGGCTGGTCACGGGGTGGACGTATCCGCTGTTCGCGCTCGGCCTGGGCGCGGCGCTCCTCGCCCTGCTGCTGGTGGGGCGGGGCGGGCGGTACGCGGCGCTGGCGGCCGTGCTGCTGATCGGCGCGCAGGCCGGGCAGGCCGCCGCGGCGACCGCGTACTTCGACCGGCAGCGGCTGAACCGGCTCGACGACTACGCCCCCTGGGGCGAACGGCAGAGCACCCAGCGGGCCGTGGTCGCGGGCGCCGAGGACTGGCCGCACACCCGGACGGACCCCGGACGGGAGCAGACCACCGCGAACGATCCGCTGCTGGTGGGCGGGCAGGGCGGCGCGTACTACAGCAGCCACACACCCGACGTGCTGACCCGCACGATGCGGGCGCTCGGCGGCGGGTGGACGTCGAACGGCCGGGCGGTGCAGAGCCTCGACAACCCGGTCACGGACGCGGTCTTCTCGGTCGGCGCCCGGGTACGCGGCCCGCGCGACCCGCACCAGGGGGCCGGGCACACGGGCATGGGCGCCCCGGACGGCCGGCCTGTGACGGCGAGCCGGGCCGGGGTCCCGCCGCTGGTGACGGTGCGCCCGGCGGACGGTTCCGCGGGCGGTCCGGTGGCGTACGGGCGGTCGGCGTTCCGGAACCAGGAGCTGCTGCTGGGCTCGCGGGTGTACACCGTCCCGCCGACGACGCTGCGGGCGGTGCCGGACGGCACGGCCCCGGTGACGGACCGGGGTGCGTACGACTACCGGGTGGGGCGGGGCGCGTACACGCTGGCCGCCGCCTGCCCGGCGGGGTCCGAGGCGTATCTGTGGACGCCCGACATGTTCGGCCGGGCCCGGCTCGGCGACGGCCGGGACGTCGAGTTCAAGGGGCAGCTTCCGGCCCGGCGGGCCGCGATGCAGCACCTGGGCCGGGTCGGCGCGGACGGGAG
>NZ_JBHXCW010000489.1:0-1183 GCF_042725365.1 Lentzea sp. NPDC060358
CTCGAAGGCCGCGACGTACCGCTCCAGGAGCTTGCGCTGTTCCTCGTCGAGGGGGTTCGCGGCGTCGGCCGGCCTGCCCTCGTGCTCGGTGAGGGTGGCCCGCGCACGCTGCAGGGCGCTGTTCACCGAGGCGACCGAGGTGTCGAGCAGTTCGGCGACCTCGCTCGCCTTCCAGGCCAGCACCTCGCGCAGGATCAGCACGGCGCGCTGCTTGGGCGGCAGGTGCTGGAGCGCCGCGACGAACGCCAGGCGCACCGACTCCCGCGCCACCGCGGCCTCCGCCGGGTCGGCCACCGTCGGCAGGATGCGGCCGTCCGGCATCGGCTCCAGCCAGGTGTTCTCCGGCAGCGGGTTGAGCGCCGCCTCGGCGAGCGGCGTCGGGCCCGACAGATCGACCGGCCGGGCCCGCTTCTTCCCCGCGTTCAGCATGTCCAGGCAGACGTTGGTGGCGATCCGGTACAGCCAGGAACGGAGCGAGGAACGGCCCTCGAACTTGTCGAAGTTGCGCCAGGCACGCACCAGCGTGTCCTGCACCGCGTCCTCCGCCTCGAAGGCCGAGCCGAGCATCCGGTAGCAGTAACCGGTCAGCTCGACCCGGTGCCCCTCGAGTCGGCTGTCGACATCCGCGGTCGCTGTCAGATCGCCCATCGTTCATCCACCCCTGTTGTGCTGTGACACGCCTCGTTCCAGCACTCCGGAAGTTACCGCAGGGCACTGACAACCGGGGGAGGAAGCGGCGAAGCCGCCCGGATCGCCGCCGGGTCGAGGATCACGTCCCGGGCTTGCGCCCGTACACGTACACGTCGTCGCCGTTCTTCAGCAGCTTCCAGTACGACTTGGCGTCGGCGGTGCGCATGTTGACGCAGCCGTGCGAGCCCGGCGGGTTCCACATCTTCACGCCCACCGCGTGGAACGCCTGACCCCCGTCGAAGAACTGGGAGTACGGCATCTTCACGTTGTAGAGCGACGAGACGTGGTCGATGTGCCGCCAGTAGATCTTCTTCGACCCGGTGCGGGTCTCGTACCCGTTGCGCCCGGTGCGCACCGGCACGGGGCCGAACTTCAGCTTGCTGCCGTCCTGGATCCAGCTCAGCTGCCGGGTCAGGTCCACGCAGGCGATGCGCCCCTTGTTGGTGGGGCACTTCTTGGCCTTGTTCGGGTTCTTGCCCGCCGCCTTCTGGGC
>NZ_JBHXCW010000490.1:0-1179 GCF_042725365.1 Lentzea sp. NPDC060358
AAGAAACGCTTGATCTCGCCGACGATGGTCGGCATCGCGAAGGTCGGGAACTCGACGCCCCGGCTGAGCTCGAACCGGTCGATCGCCTTGATCAGGCCGATCGTGCCGACCTGGACGATGTCCTCCATCGGCTCGTTGCGGCTGCGGAACCGCGCCGCGGCGTACCGCACCAGCGGGAGGTTCAGCTCGATGAGTGTGTCCCGTACGTAGGCGCGCTCCGGGCTGTCAGTGCCGTCCGGGGACGGTCCGAGCGCGGCGAGCCGCAGGAACAGGGAGCGGGACAGAGTGCGGGTGTCGATGGCTTCCGGCGAGCTGGTGAGCACAGCGGGTGCCGGTTTGCTCTTCGTGAGCGTGAGCACCTTCGAGCTGCCCTGTTCTGCGGACATGCCACCCCCTTTGAGGTCGCGGACGGTCGCGTGAGCCGCGACCATCGGAGGAACGCAGCCTCCACCTGAATACCGGAGGCGAGGCCACGGCAAACGCGGTTCCCGCAGAATGTCACATGTCGGCAACACGCTGTAGTGACATGTCGACAAGTCTTTGTGACATAAGCGCAGTTAACAAGGGGTGTACGCCATTAGGGCCGCGTGAAACGGACTTCGCGTGCTCTACCCGATCCGGTTACGCGTCGATCCTGTTTGCGGACCGGAGCCGGGCGAAGCTGCGGGCCAGCAGTCTTGACACATGCATCTGGGACACGCCCAGCTCGGCGCTGATCTGGGACTGCGTCAGGTTGCTGTAGTAGCGCAGCAGCAGAATGCGCTGCTCGCGCTCGGGCAGCTGTACGAGCAGGTGCCGTACGAGATCGCGGTGCTCGCCCCCGGCGAGGGCCGGGTCCTCGTAGCCGAGCCGGTCGAGCAGGCCGGGCAGTCCGTCGCCTTCCTGGGCGGCCTCCAGCGAGGTCGCGTGGTACGAGCGCCCCGCCTCGATGCAGGCGAGCACCTCGTCCTCGGAGATCCTCAGCCGCTCGGCGATCTCCGCGGTGGTGGGCGAGCGGCCGTGGGCGGTCGTCAGGTCCTCGGTGGCGCCGGTGACCTGGACCCAGAGCTCGTGGAGCCGCCGGGGGACGTGGACGGTCCGTACGTGGTCCCGGAAGTATCGTTTGATCTCCCCGACGACGGTCGGCATCGCGAAGGTCGGGACCTGGACACCGCGCTCCGGGTCGAACCGGTCGATGGC
>NZ_JBHXCW010000491.1:0-1162 GCF_042725365.1 Lentzea sp. NPDC060358
GTCCGGCTCGGCTCCCTCCCGCACCAGCTGGACCGCCGAGTCGCCCGCCGGCCGGAAGACGGTGCGCAGCCCTTCGTGGCGGTCGACGAGGCGGCGCAGCGCGGTGCGCAGCGCCCCGGCGTCGAGCGGGCCGCGCAGCCGGATGGCCTTCACCTCGTTGTAGGCGGTGCGTCCCGGGAGCAGCCGCTCCAGGAACCAGATCCGCTCCTGGCCCGGGGACAGCGGCGTGCCCGGGTCGGGGGCCCGCCGCTCCTGGTGCCGGCGGCGCAGCGTGTCCAGCCGGGGGAGTCCGGCGCGCAGCCGGTCCGCGGAGACGCCGAAGTCGACCAGGGCGACGATCTCGTCCGCGCCCGCGTCGGTCACCGCCTCGACCACCGGCAGCACGGTGTCCACCTCGCCGATCAGGGCCCGCTGGTCGCAGTAGCGGCCGTAGGCGCGGCGGAAGACCACGTCCAGGTCGTCCTCGCTGAGCGAGCCGAGGTCGGTGGTGACCCCGAGGCTGTTGGTGACGCCGCTGAACAGGGAGAGCGAGGCCTGCATGTAGCGGGCCATCGGCGCGAAGGCCTCGGCCCGGGCTGTGTCGTGGTCCTCGCCGAGATAGGTGTGCAGCAGGACGGCGACCCGCCCGGCGTCCGGGTCGAGGCCGTGCCGCGCCCGGGCGCGGCGGTAGCGGGCGATGTTGTCCCGGAGCTGGTCGATGTCCTGGGTCATCAGGTTGGTCACGATGCCCAGGTCGTGCGCGGCGGCCCGTTCGTACGACTCGGGGTTGCCGACCACCGCCGTGTAGAGCGGCGGCATCGTCTGGACGGGGCGGGGGAAGAGCCGGATCTCCCGTTCGCCGTCGCCGGTGGTGCGGCGCAGCGGCTCGCCCCGCCACAGGCTCCGCACCTCTTCCAGCCGGTCGTACATCTCCTGCTTGTGCGGTCCGAAGCGCTCGGGGAAGAAGACGAAGTCGTTGGCGTTCCAGCCGCTCGCGACACCGAGGCCGACGCGTCCGCCGGAGAGGTTGTCCGCCATGGACCACTCCTCCGCCACCCGGATCGGGTCGTGCAGCGGGAGGACGACCGAGCCCGCGTTGAGGCGGATGCGCCGGGTCTCCCGGGACAGCGCGGCGGCCAGGACGGCGGGGTTCGGGAAGAGGCCGCCGAAGGAGTTGAAGTGG
>NZ_JBHXCW010000492.1:0-1161 GCF_042725365.1 Lentzea sp. NPDC060358
GCTTCGACATTCACGTGACCGGCCGGTCTTGCTCGGGTCAGGCTGTGGCCAGTGTCTTCTTCTGCGACCTCGTGCGGAGCTGGTCGATGCTCCACGCGCCGGCGCCCGTGAACACCAGCAGCAGGAACGCCCACGAGTAGACCGCGGCGAGCTCGCCGCCGTTCTCGATGGGCAGCAGGGCCTTCGGCTGGTGCACCACGAAGTAGGCGTAGGCCATGGCGCCGGAGCTGATCAACGCCGCCCAGCGCGTCCACAGGCCGATCAGGACCAGTCCTCCGCCGATCAGCTCGATGAGCATCACGGGGCCGGCGGGCCAGGACAGCAGCTCGGTTCCCTTCGAGACCTTCTGCACCCCGTGAAACACGAAGAACAGTCCGACGACGATGCGGAAGAGCGCCAGGGCGTGCTCTCGTCGTTGCTCCAGGAACTCCATGGTCAAGGTCCTTCCGGGGCTCGGGGGCAAAGGTCAGGGCACAAAAGGTTTGGACCAATTTAGAGTGTGCCGCTCGAGGCGCTTTTGGTATCTGGTTGACTGTTGCCCCTATGAAACGAGCACTGTTGCTGCCCCTGCTCGGCGTCCTCGCCGCGTGCGGCACGGAGGTCTCCCAGGGCGTGCCCTCGGCCGCCACCCGGACCCAGCAGGTCACCACCACGACCAGCGCCGCACCGACAGTGCCGCCCGCACCACAGCCCGTCACCGATGGCACCTGCCCGTACCTCGCGACGTCGTTCGTCGCCCAGGCCAACGGTCAGCTGGTGCCCAAAGTGAAACTGTCAACGGACGAACCTCACCCCGCGTGCTTCTTCTACGCCAACGCCACCGAAATCCAGCTGACCGTGCGCGTGTACGTGGGGGACGAGCGCGTCGCGAAGCTCATCGTGAACGAGGCGGCACCGGACGGGTCCCAGCCCGCCACCCAGCCCACCGGGTGGACCGGGGGGTACGTCAGCGGTGACACCGGGGTCGTCTACGCGGTCTCGAAGGCCGACGCCGCCGTGGTCGTGACGACCAACCAGAAGCAGTCGATCAAAGCGCGCCGCATCACCGAAGAGGCGATCAAGGGCCTCAAGCTCTAGACATGCCACAAGGGGTGGCTCTCGAAGTCGAGAGCCACCCCCGTCACTTATACACAAAAACGACCCCACCATACCGAGCGATAT
>NZ_JBHXCW010000493.1:0-1156 GCF_042725365.1 Lentzea sp. NPDC060358
CGGCCAGCCGGTCGCCACATCGCCGGACCAGGTGCCCCCGTACCGCTGCATCCCCGCCCAGCCCGACCGCGAGAAGAGGAACGGCCGCTCCGTCGGACGCAGCCGCCGCAGCCCCTCGTACCCGGCACGCGCCATCGCCAGCGCGTACACGTTGTGGGCCTCCCGGTGATCACCACCACGGCCCTCCAGCGCGTGCCGCGCCGACCGGGGCAGTGTCGGATCACCGAACGCGGCGAACGACACCGGCTCGTTCATGTCGTGCCACACCCCCGAGAAGCCCTGAGCCAGCCGCTCCTCGTACAGACCGCCCCACCACTCCCGCACCCCGGGATCGGTGAAGTCCGGGAAGACGCACTCACCCGGCCACACCTCCCCGCGCACCACCCGCCCCCGCGCGTCCCGCACGAACGCCCCGCCGTCCCCGACCGCCGCCCCCGCGTCGAACACCGCGTTCCCCGGCTCCGCCTTCACCGCCGGATCGACGATCGACACCAGCCGTACGCCGTCTCCCCGCAGCTCCCCGGCCAGCCCCGGCAGATCGGGAAACCGCTCCCGGTCCACCGTGAACACCCGGTGGCCGTCGTAGTGGTCGATGTCCAGATGCAGCGCGGACAGCGGCAGCCCCCGGTCCCGGTAACCGGCCACCACCCGCCGCACCTCGTGCTCGCTCCCGAACCCCCACCGGGCGTGCTGCGGCCCCAGCGCCCAGCCCGGCGGCAGCGCCGGAGCGCCCGTGAGCGCCGTCCACCCCCTCAGCACCCGGGCCGGCGTACCCGTCACCACCCAGCAGCGCAACGGCCCGCCGTCCATCCGCACCTCGCACGCCCCCGGCCGGTCGTGCCCCGAACCCGCGCCCTCCTCGCCCTCGCGCAGCGTCACCCGCCCCGGCCAGGAGCTGTCGTGGAACATCAGATGCGTCCCCGCGTCACTCACCACCAGCTGCACCGGCATCGTCAGGTACAGCGGATCGTCGCCCGGCCCGAACCGGCCACCGGGATCGGTGTTCCACAGCTCGTACACCCCGTCCCGCAACCGCGGCCCCGACGCCCGGCCGCCGAGCCTCCTTGAGCACCTTGTGCGTGTCCAGGCGTACGACGCGATGGCCGCGCTCGGCCGCCACCTGCTCCAGCCCCGTCAGCAGCCTGCGTCCGAGGCC
>NZ_JBHXCW010000494.1:0-1155 GCF_042725365.1 Lentzea sp. NPDC060358
CCACCGGTACTGGCTGATGAGTGTGCCTGGCGGCGGGGGCCGTGTCGTCGGGCTGGCCGGGTGCTCGGAGGTGGTCCAGGCGCAGGAGGATCACAGGAGGCTGCTGCGCCGCTCCCCCGTCGCTGGTTCGGCGTTCGAGGTCGCTGAGGCGGTCACGGCCTGGTGGTGGGCGCAGCAGTGGCCGGAGGAAACTCTGTGGCCGGCACGGCTGTGTGCGACGGTTCTCGAGGGCGAGGAGCCCGGGCGGTGGCGGGTCCTGGCCCGCGGCTTGGTCACCTATCCGGAGACGGTGGCTGTTGCTGGCATGTTGGTGGACCAGACGATGAGGCGCGGTATCGCAACCCGGGTGCGCGACCTGCGCGGCCACCTCCCTTTCTGCCTGGGCGACCTCCCCGTGCTCGTCAGTGAGCTGGTGCGCTGTCTGCGGCGGCCTTGGCTCGCTGATCGCCTGACATCGTGCGTGGACGGACCGCTGTTCGCGTGGGCGCACCGGTATTGCAAGGCAGTGGGGGTACCGAATGGCGACGGGCAGCGGTTGCTGTGGGAGATCCATCCCGCGCACCGGCCTGGTCCCTTGGCTGACGAACTCGCCCAGTACCTGCAGGAGGTGCCCGGCGGTGAAGTCGCGGAGGCTCCGCTCCCCAAACGGCGGCGCGGGCACAGCCGCCAGGCCGACGAGGCCTTCGAAGCGGGCCTGACTCGCGCCAGGGCCTACGCGGCTGCGCGGGGGCATCTGGCTACACGGGCGGACACGCTCCAGGACGGCTTTCCTCTGGGGGCGTGGATGACCAACCAGCGCATGCTCCGTCTGGGGATGCCTGCCTGGCGCGGCGCCGCGCTGCGTGCGCTGGACCCGTACTGGGACACGCCGTGGCCGACCCTGTGGCAGCGCACCTACCACCAGGCCGCGTGCCACGTCGCGGAACGGGGCCCGGTGGATGCGCGGGGAGGATTTCCCGGTACTGGCCTGAGCCTGGGCGAGTGGCTGTACTTGCAGTGCACCCGGTACTCGGATCTGCATCCTGAGCAGCAACGGCTCCTTGCGCGGCTGGGCATCGATGCCGCGGCGGCGCGGGATGCCCGGCCCCGGCGTCGCAGTCAGCGCGCCGGGGAGGAGGAGGCGCTCGCCCATGCCCGGGTCTGGGTTTCGGAGTA
>NZ_JBHXCW010000495.1:0-1145 GCF_042725365.1 Lentzea sp. NPDC060358
CTCGTACAGCGTGAACCCGGCGTCCCGCCCGTCCACCCGGCAGTGGCGGCCGCAGACCTGGGTGATGTGGTGGGCGAAGGCCGCGCGCAGCAGCCGGGCGGTCTCCTCGCCGGGGCCGTCGCTGTTCTCCGCGCGGCGCAGGACACGGCGGGCGTGGTCCGCGGAGTTGTCCGGGGCGTACTCCCGGGGGAGCGGGGCCGGGGGAGTCGCCATCAGGAGCGTGAGCGCCTCCAGGTCGGCCTGGGGCGTGTCGTCCGCGAACAGCGGGACGTCGCCGAAGCTGCCCGCCAGCCGGGCCGCGGCGACCTTGGCATCGGCCTCGTCGTCGTACAGCTCGTGGTGGGTGAGGCCGGGCTCCGTGCGCGCCTGCGGGTCGGCCGTGCTCCGCGGCCCGCCGTGCACCAGCTCCCACAGGCTGAGCGCCGTGCCGTCGGACAGGAGGTACGTGTGCCGGTAGGTCTCGCGGTGGAGCACGGAACTGTGGTGCGAGGAGTGCAGGGTACTGCTGTGGGCGAGCGCGGTACCGAGTCTCTCGACCGTGCTGTCGGGCAGGTCGAAAGAGTTGAGTGCCCGTCGCAGGAGTCGGTCGAGGTGCTGCTCGGTTGTCTCGTACGGATCGCTCAAGGTGCTGTCTCCAGGCCGTTGCCGCGTGTTACTTGCTGCGTGCTTAACGTAGTCCCTGGGTCTGACATCGTGACCGGGGTTCGGAAAAACGTATGGCACGGACAGATGGTTCCTGACGGTTCGTCCGAACTTCTGAACTTCCCTATCCGGCTGGTGAGTCGGGGGCCGGCGGGCCGTCCGTCGGAGCGGGCGAGGAGCGCGGTCGTATGCCGTACAGATCGGTGTACGAGGGGTAACAGCCGCCTTTGGGACGGGCGTCGACACCCCGGGCCGCGCGAGCGGCCTTCACGATGGCGCGCGCCAGCACCTCCGCACCGGCCGCCAGTAGCTCGTTGAGCGCGACCGGATCGCGCGCGTCGAGCGGACGGGCGCCGGTGGCCAGCGCGAAGACGGTGTCCCCGTCGGTGAGCAGATGCACCGGGCGCACGGCGCGCGCGAGCCCATCGTGCGCCGTGCCCGCGAGCTTCTGCGCCTGGGCCCGGGTGAGGTCGGCGTCCGTGGCGTCCACGGCGAGCGTGGTG
>NZ_JBHXCW010000496.1:0-1139 GCF_042725365.1 Lentzea sp. NPDC060358
CATCCCCAGGGCGACCCGCCGCGACGGCGCCGGTTCGGTGAAGTAGCCGGTGGCCAGGGCGTCGTTGCGGCCGGTCTCGACGGTCAGCGCGGTACGCGGCAGCAGCGTCACGCCGAGCCCGCCGGCGACCAGCTGGACCAGGGTGGAGAGCCCGGCCGCGGTCGTGGTGACGGGGGCGCCCGTGGTGCGCCCGGCCTCCCGGCAGATGTCCAGGGCCTGGTCGCGCAGGCAGTGCCCCTCGTCGAGCAGCAGCAGCGGCAGCTCGCGCAGCGCCTCGCGCGGGATGTCGGCGCGCCCGCCCAGCCAGTGGTCCTTCTCCATGACCAGGACGAAGTCCTCGTCGAAGAGCGGGAGTTCGGTCACCCCCGGCACCCCGAGCGGTACCGCGAGCAGCAGCAGGTCCAGCCTTCCGGCGGCCAGCCCGTCCAGCAGCGAGGCGGTCTGCTCCTCGTGGACCTGGAGGTCGAGCTCCGGGTAGCGCTCGTGGACCAGCCCGAGCACGGTCGGCAGCATATACGGGGCGACGGTCGGGATCACGCCCAGCCTGAGCACTCCGGTGAACCGCGCCCGGACCGCCTCGGCCTCCTCCATCAGCTCACCGACGGCCTCCAGCACCGCCCGCGCCCTGGCCGCGAGCCGCTCCCCCGCCGGCGAGAGCAGCACCTTGCGCGTCGTACGCTCGATGAGCCGGACACCCAGTGTCTCCTCCAGCGCCGACACCGCCCCGGAGAGCGCGGGCTGGCTCATCCCGATCGATGCCGCGGCGTCCCGGAAGTGCAGGCACTCCGCGACGGCGACGAAGGCACGCAGCTGGGAGAGACTGGGCTGTTTGGGGCGAGTGCCCTGATTGCTCTGCACCACTGATAGGCACCTCCGATCATCACGAGCAAGTGTAGCTATTTCCGTGATCAATGCACTCTGTGCCAAGGTGGATCTCGTCCAACCCTCAGGAAAACCCCAAAAGGGATTTCCAACGCTTCAAGGAGAGCGCGTGCTCACTGTCGGTGACAAGTTCCCCGAGTTCGACCTGACTGCCTGTGTCTCGCTGGAGAGCGGCAAGGAATTCGAGCAGATCAACCACAAGACCTACGAGGGCAAGTGGAAGATCGTCTTCGCGTGGCCGAAGGACTTCACCTTCG
>NZ_JBHXCW010000497.1:0-1137 GCF_042725365.1 Lentzea sp. NPDC060358
GCCAATGGCCGGGGCGAATTCTAGACTACGTCAGTCGTGCCACGGGTTGCCGCCGCCGTCCTGCGTCTGGGTTGTGGTTGTGGTGGTCGGGGGCTTGGGTGGGTTCTGCTCGTCCGCGTTGGCGGCGACACCACCGGAAACGGAAGCGGCGACGGCGATCGCGGTCAGCAGGGTGGCGGCACCGGCCACGAGAGTGGACACGATTTTGGACATGGCGAATCCTCCGAAGGGATCGGATGTGGTTTTCCGGATTTCGCCCGCTCTCGGCGGGCTCCCTTCGAGCATTCGTCTTCGAAAAGCGCGGAACCAGGTGTTTCCCGTTGCCCACCGAGGTGGTCAACACGTCCACTCCTCATCCACTTCTGGTCGACACCCGTCGTGGATGCTGCGCGCACCCGGCCGCCGGCCGGACGTCATCAGGGAGGTTGGAGTGACCGAATCCGCGACCTACGACATCGCCGTGTCGTTCGACGAGGAACAGCGCGCCGTGGTCGACGAGGTGGTCGAGGCGTGCCGCCAGCGCGGCCTGACGGTGCTGGAGAGCAACGACCTGCCGCAGGCCGAAGTGCGCTTCCTCGTGCCGTTCGTGTCCACGGCGGACGAAGCGCGCACGGACGACGAGCACGTCCTGCCCGTGCTGACCGGCGACGACCCCTCGTCGTCGCCGCACCTGCACGCCGACGACCGGCTCGTCGACACCCTGGTGGCCCGCGTGGAGGAAGCCGAGACCACCGGCCGCGGCCGGGTGCCCGTGGCAGACCTGGTGGCATCGCTCAAGCAGCAGCAGCCGGAACCGGAGCAGACGCCGGCCCCCACCGGCCAGACCACCCCGCTGCGCGCCCTGGCCGAGCAGTTCGCCGCCGCGTCCCCCGCGCTCGCCAAGCGCGGCCTGGCCGGCACCCTGCACCTGGGCGGCACGACGGTCGCCGTCCGGGTCGAGCGCGAGGACAACACGGTCTACGCGGTCGAGACGCGTGACGACGACGTCGTGAACTTCGTCGTCCTCGGCGGTTCCACCGACCAGTTCGCCACGCTGTGGCAACGGATCGAGGACATGCTCACCGCGTGACGACCACTCCGGACGAGAAAAGGGCGGTGTCCCGTTCGGGGACACCGCCCTTTCTCACCTCCTGGCCC
>NZ_JBHXCW010000498.1:0-1119 GCF_042725365.1 Lentzea sp. NPDC060358
CTAGTTGTACTGACCTGAGAGGTTGGGAACGCGGCTGGCGGGTGGTTGGCCGTTGAGTGCGGTGTGACCGCGGTGGTGATTGTAGGTGTGTAGCCATCGCAGGAACGCTTCGCGGCGTTCGGTTTCGGTGCGGTAGGGGCGGGCGTAGGCCCATTCGTCGAGCAGGGTGCGGTTGAAGCGCTCCACCTTGCCGTTGGTCTGGGGACGGTAGGGGCGGGTGCGTTTGTGCGTGATCCCGGCGTCGGTCAGGGTGTCGCGCCAGAGCCGGGAGCGGTAGCACGACCCGTTGTCGGTGAGCACCCGCATGACGGTGATGCCGTGGGTGCGGAAAAAGGTCTGTGCTCGCTGCCAGAACGCGGCCGCGGTTTCCTTGGTCTCGTCGGCCAGGATTTCGCTGTAGGCCAGGCGGGAGTGGTCGTCCACGGCGTTGTGCAGGTAGCTGTAGCCGAGGTTGGGGCGGCCGCCGACCTTGCGGCGCCGGGCGGGGTCGCGGTGCGCGGAACTGTTGCGCCCGCCCACGGTCCGGCCGTGGACCTTGTGGCCGCCGCCGTCGGGAATGTTGCCCAGCTTCTTGATGTCGACGTGCACGAGCTCGCCCGGTGTGGCGCGTTCGTAGCGGCGCACCGGCTGCCCGGTGGCTCGGTCCACATGGCGGAGCCGGGCCAGGCCGTAGCGGGTCAGGACCCGATGCACGGTCGAGGGCACCAGCCCCAGCAGGTACGCGATCCGCGCCGGTCCCCACCGCCGCGCCAGCCGGACCTTGATGATCCGCCGCTCGGTGCGCGTCGGGGTCCGGCGCGGGCACGCCAGCGGGCGGGAGGACCGGTCGGCCATGCCCACCGTGCCGAGCTCGCGGTAGCGGCCGGCCCAGCGTTGCGCCGTGCTGACCGACACCTGGAACCGCTCCGCGGCCCGCCGAACAGGCCATTCATCCTCGACGACACACCGGGCCAGACGTAGCCTGCCCAGCTCGGTCAGCGGTGCGTTAGCGTGAGTAATCGAGGGCCTCCTGGCTAGTAGGTGCAGATGTCGCAATCCACACCGAACCCGGAGGCCCTCCCTCAATCCAAGATCATCCGATCACGTGTCGGACCGTTCCTAACCTCTCAGGTCAGTACA
>NZ_JBHXCW010000499.1:0-1116 GCF_042725365.1 Lentzea sp. NPDC060358
GCTGTAACTACTCTTGAACCATTCCGGCTCGGAAGCATCCCCGGCAGAGGTCTCGCTGATCATGTCTCTCCCAGCAGTTGCTCGATGAAGGCCAGCGACTCCCTTGGCGCGAGAGCCTGGGCCCGGATCATCCCATAGCGCAGCTCAAGGATTCGGAGCTGTTTCGGGTCGAAGACTGGGCGTCCAGCGAAAGCACCGTCCGACCGACCTACCGCAGTCCCGTCCTCGAACTTCAGCACCTCGACTCCACCGTCCATCCCCGCATGATCCTCGCGATCGGTCGGCATCACCTGAATCTCGACATTCCTCAACTGCCCAATATCCAGGAGCCGTTCGAGCTGTCGCCGCAGCACCATTGTGCCCCCGATAGGGCGGCACAGAGTCACCTCCTCTTGCACGAAGCTGAGCGTGGGCATCGGCGACCGCTCGAAGACCGCCTTCCTGGCCATGCGCGCCGCCAGCACCCTTTCCACTTCATCGTGCGAGTACGCGGGCCGCCTCATCTCGAACAGGGCGCGTGCATATTCCGGTGTCTGCAGCAGACCATGGATGCTGTGGTTGCTGTACAGCCCCATCTCGACCGCACGCTTCTCCAGCTTCGCGAGCTCCCGGATCTTCTTCGGGTACCGGACCTCCGCCACGTCCTTCTTCATCGCGGCGAGCTTTCCGCCCGCGCCCAGCACCTCGTCCGCCATGTCCAGGAGTTCCGGGCGGGGAATGCGGCGGCCACCCTCCACCTTGTAGATCAGGTCCTCCCCGTACCCGACCAGGGCACCGAAGTCCCCGGCCCGCATCCCGGCCGCCTCCCGCCACGCTTTGAGCTGGCGGCCCACCACAGCGACCACGGCCACGCCCGACTCGTCGTCGGGGTCCACCTCCCAGCCCAGCTCGTCCGCCCCGGCGTCGCCCTGCTCCGTACCGGTCTCGTCCACGCTCATCCGTGCTCCACCTCCGACGCGCCTGCCGTTCTCGGCCCAACCCCCGACGTGCCCCGACCGTCACCCCGGACAGCCGGGACAGCACTGGACAAGCACGGGACAATCACCGTACGTAGGGGCTCCGTCGCTGTTCACGGTACGCAGGCGTGGCCACGCTGAGTGGCGTGAACCCACACAT
>NZ_JBHXCW010000500.1:0-1112 GCF_042725365.1 Lentzea sp. NPDC060358
GACCAGCCCGCATCCATCGGCGCCCTGCCGCTGGCCGTCGCCCGCGCCACGGGTTGCCAAGTCGCCTACCTGCCCGGCCTCGCCATGCGCCGGATCGCCGACCTCTACCCTGGCGAGGCGAAGACCGACGCGAAGGACGCGGCCGTGATCGCGGACGCAGCCCGAACGATTCCGCACACCCTGCGCTCCCTGGAGCTGACCGACGCGATCACCGCCGAACTGACCCTTCTCGTGGGCTTCGACCAGGACCTCGCCGCCGAGGCCACCCGGACCTCCAACCGGATACGGGGCCTGCTCACCCAGTTCCACCCCAGCCTTGAGCGTGTCCTGGGACCCCGCCTCGACCATGCCGCGGTGACCTGGCTGCTGGAACGCTACGGATCCCCGGCCGCACTGCGAAAAGCCGGACGCCGCAGGCTCGTCGAGCTGATCCGGCCCAAGGCCCCGCGCATGGCCACCCGCCTCATCGACGACATCTTCGACGCCCTGGACGAGCAGACAGTCGTCGTCCCGGGCACCGGCACCCTCGACGTGGTCATCCCGTCCCTGGCCCGCTCACTCGCGGCCGTCCACGAACAACGCCGGACCTTAGAAGCCCAGATCAGCGAACTGCTGGAGGCCCACCCTCTTTCCCAGGTCCTGACGTCGCTGCCCGGCGTCGGCGTCAGGACCGCAGCAGTCCTACTGGTCACCGTCCAAGACGGCACCAGCTTCCCCACCGCCGCCCACCTCGCCTCCTACGCCGGCCTCGCCCCGACGACAAAGTCCTCGGGGACCTCGATCCACGGCGAACACGCACCACGGGGCGGAAACCGGCAGCTCAAACGCGCGATGTTCCTGTCCGCGTTCGCCGCCCTGCACGACCCCGCCTCCCGCACCTACTACGACAAATGCCGGGCCCACGGCAAAACCCACACACAGGCTCTGCTCCGCCTGGCCCGGCACCGCATCAGCGTCCTGTTCGCCATGCTCCGCGACGGAACCTTCTACGAACCCAGGTGTTCCAGCTCTCCGCCGATTCCGCCCGCTCGCTGGGCAGCAGGCGGGAGGAGTCGGTCCACCTCAACCACCTCGCCCGGGCCTACAACCTCAGCGTCGCCGATCCCCACGCC
>NZ_JBHXCW010000501.1:0-1111 GCF_042725365.1 Lentzea sp. NPDC060358
GCAGCGGGTCGCGTACCCCTTCGGCGACCTCGCGGTTCAGCCGCTCCTCCCAGATCCGCGGCGTGGCCGTCAGATACAGCCGGCGGTACGCGGGGATGACGGTCTGGTCGTGGATGCCAGCCCACGCCTTCCCCATTGAGCCACTTGTTCTGTGGGCCTCATCAACCACCGCGAGGTCTACAGGATCAAGTTTCTGGCCGTAAGCACCCTCGAAGGCCTCGGCCAGGACACCCAGGCTGGCGTAGGTGGCGTAGATCGTCACGGGCCCTGTCCCGTGCCACAGCGCCAGCTGCACGGGGTTCGTCGTGGCGCGCACCTTCAGGCTCCACAGCCCCGGGTCGTCCTGGAGCGAACACACGGCAACCGCCGGCCCCTTGTGCCCGACCCGGTGCCACTCCTTGACCGTTTGCGTCAGAAGATCCAGGGTCGGCACCAGCACGAGAATGCGCCCTTTTGAAAGCATTTCGCGCGCAGCGAATGCGGCAGTGATGGTCTTTCCTGTGCCGCACGCGGAAATTACTTGCCCACGCAGACCGTTGGCCGGAATGCCTCCGGGAGGGACATCGAGACCGCGACGAATGGCGTCAACAGTCTCAATCTGGTGTGCGCGCAGATCGCTTTTCTTCATGACCACAGGAAAATAGCTCCTTCTTTCAGAATGTAGCGCGCAATCAGAAAGGAAAGTCCGACACGGGTGGAGTCGTAAGCCGGGATGGCGGTGTCTATGACCAAACTCTACACAGTCAACACACATGATGCATCACTCACGGCACAGGTTCACCTGCAGACTGATGCCTGACTTGACCTCACCCCGCACGATCGGTTCGCGCAGTATGATGGCGGGGCCATGATGAGCACGTCAGGGTGGGTTGAACAGTAAGGGAGGGGTTCGGGTGGAGCGTAGCGGAGCCCATCACTGCGGTGGGCCGGCACCCCGTCAAGCCGATGGACCGTCACTCTCGTTGCGGGGGTGATAGCTGGGATTCCCAAGCCCTACACAGGCCCGCGCGTGATGCACCCCCTTACCGCCAGCCTCGGCGACCGCGCTTGCGCGGGTGCCCGCAATTCGCGCTTGCGCGAATTACCCTGTCTTTTGAATTCCGCTTGCGGA
>NZ_JBHXCW010000502.1:0-1102 GCF_042725365.1 Lentzea sp. NPDC060358
GTACCAGCCGCTCTTCCGCCTCTCGCCTCTCTCGGTGATCCGTTTCCACACCGGTCGGGGCTCAAGGCATCGCGCCGCGCCCACGGCCTTCCGCCCGGCGCGCGTGGCGTTGCGCACGACGGAAGAGCATCCCCCTTCTGCCTGTCTGTAGCGAACGCCGTCATCGCGCCGCCCGCGGTGGAGCCCGCTTTGCGGACGTGAGCCCACGTCCCCATTCCGGGCTGTTCCACGTGCCCGCCGACGGCCCTCCGTGAAGGAGCCAGCCATGTCGATGATCCGTGACCTGCGTGCCGCCGTGCGGCCGTCCCTGCGCAAGACCAGCACCCTGCACAGCAGTTACGACACCACCCGCGACCCCTCCGCCTCCAGCGCGGTCGTCGACTGCGCGGTCTACCGCGACGGACGGCGGCTGGAGCTCGAGGGCTGCCTCACGCCGCACGAGGCGATGCTCCAGGTGCGCGAGGAGGGCGGCTTCGCCTGGATCGGTCTGCACGAGCCGACCGAGGAGGAATTCGCCGGTATCGCCCGGGAGTTCGGCCTCCACCCGCTGGCCGTCGAGGACGCCGTCCACGCCCATCAGCGGCCCAAGCTGGAGCGGTACGACGACACGCTCTTCACGGTCTTCAAGACCATCCACTACGTCGAGCACGCCGAACTCACCGCGACCAGCGAGGTCGTCGAGACCGGTGAGGTGATGTGCTTCACCGGCCGGGACTTCGTCATCACCGTGCGGCACGGCGGTCACGGCTCGCTGCGCGCGCTGCGGCACCGGCTCCAGGACGACCCCGAACTGCTCGCCAAGGGCCCCTCCTCGGTGCTGCACTCCATCGCCGACCACGTCGTGGACGGCTACATCGCGGTGGCGGGCGCGGTCCAGGACGACATCGACGAGGTGGAGATCGGGGTCTTCTCGGCCCCGACGAAGGGCAGCCCGCGGGGCACCGACGCCGGGCGGATCTACCAGCTGAAGCGCGAGGTCCTGGAGTTCAAGCGGGCGGTGTCTCCGCTGCTGCGGCCGATGCAGCTGCTGAGCGAGCGGCCCATGCGGCTGATCGACCCGGACATCCAGAAGTACTTCCGGGACGTCGCCGACCACCTGGCC
>NZ_JBHXCW010000503.1:0-1100 GCF_042725365.1 Lentzea sp. NPDC060358
AAGTAGAAGACGTCGTAGTCCTTGATCCCGCTGGTGGGATGCCTGTCCGTGGCCACGTTCCACACGGTCTGGAACAGACACCCCGCCGTCACGTACCAGCCGGGCAGCCCCAGACCTGCCGCGCGGTGCAACACCTCCAGCAACACCTCGTTGCGGGACAGCACGGACTTCAGGGCGGCAAGCTGTTCATCCAGCGGGAGGCGGCCGATCACCACCCATGCCTACCACGCCGCAGCCGCCGTCGAGGCCCTGCCGACGGACCTCATCCCGCAACGGCCGGATGGACCGCGCCGAAGTCTCCGGCCCTGATGCCTGTCACGAAGGCGGTGAAGGCGGTGGGGGTGGTGTGGAGGGCGGGGCCGGTGGGGTTCTTGGAGTCGCGTACGGGGATGACGCCGTGCGGGGCGGCGAGGTTGGTGGCGACCTCCACGCAGTCGCCGCCGTTGGAGCTGTACGAGGACTTGAACCAGCGGGGCTCGTCAGTCACGGGTCTTCCCTTTCATGCCTGCTTGATCATCGCCACGGATGCTGCCTGGGAGAGTGCTTCGGCCTGTAGTTGATGGTAGGCCGTCAGTAGCGGCAGGACAGACGCGCTTTCGCGGTCTACGTGCCCCTGAGAGTGGGACTCGGCGTACGAGACCATGGACCGGTCCGGAAGCGTGAGCAGGTTGACCGGCAGGTTGAACGGGCGGCGCTCTCCTATGTCGAAGGGTGCTACTTGCAGGACGGTGTTGGGGAGCGCGGCGAAGTCGACCAACCGTCGTAGCTGGGCCTTCATGACTTCGGGGCCGCCGATCGGGCGGAGGATGCAGCTTTCGTCCATCACCACGATCAGCATGGGCGGCCTGCTCCTCGCTAGTGTGGCCTGCCGCTGAGCCAGGAACGAGACGCGCTCCTCAGCTTGTTCGGGTGTGATGGAGCCGCGCCACACGTCGCCCTTGGCCAGCGCCCACGCGTACTCCGGGGTCTGCAACAGGCCCGGGACGATCCCGATCTGGAACAGTCTGATCTCCGATGCCCGGTTCTCGTACCCGACGTACTCCGGGAAGCCCTCCAGCAGCACGCCGTGCCGGATCTCGCGCCACTCGCGCTCGAAGGAA
>NZ_JBHXCW010000504.1:0-1099 GCF_042725365.1 Lentzea sp. NPDC060358
CCGGTCACGGAGCGCGCCAGCACGGTGGCGGCACCGCCCGATCCGACCGCCACCATCAACACCTCCACGGCGGCGCCCATCTGGCCCGGCCGCGGAGCCTCGCCCCGCAGGGACAGCCGACCGCGGAACAGGTCCTCCCGGGTCAACCAGTCGCGCAGGGAGCGCAGATGGACCTGGTCGTCCTCGCCGGAGACCGTCAGCATCAGAGGGGCGGGGGCCGCGTGGGTCTCAGTCATGGCGCTCATCCTGTCAGGGCCGGCACTCCGCGGAAGCCCGTTGCCGAAGGACGTACGGCGCGGGGTGGCCGGAACGCCGTGGGCGGCGGCCCGCGCTCCGTTCCTTGCCGGGGAGCCTCCGGGCGGAGGGGGCGGCAGGAATCATGCAAGCGCGCTTGATTGTTCCTGGTTCCGCTGCCACCCTCGACGCGATGGCCCGCAGGCGGCCCGCGGACGGCGGGCCGGGTCCGCAGGAGGAGAGTGACCGATGAGCCGGATCGCCGCACCCGCCCACGACCGGGGCGTCACCACCCTCGCCCTCGATTCGCCCGCCAACCGCAACGCGCTCTCCGCCGAGATCGTCGACGAGCTCACCGCCGCCCTCGGCGCCTGCGCGGCCGACGACACCGTACGGGCCGTCGTCCTCACCCACACCGGCACCACCTTCTGCGCGGGCGCCGACCTGACCGCGCCACCCGACCCGGCGGCCTTCGTCGCACTGATGCGGCGGATCGTCGCCCTGCCCAAGCCCGTCGTCGCCCGGGTCACCGGCCACGTCCGCGCGGGCGGGCTCGGCCTGCTCGCCGCCTGCGACATCTCCGCGGCCGGGCCCGGCTCGTCCTTCGCCCTCACCGAATCCAGGCTCGGGCTCGCCCCCGCCGTGATCTCCCTGCCGCTGCTGCCCCGCACCGATCCGCGCGCCGCCGCCCGCTACTACCTCACCGGCGAGCGTTTCGACGCGGCCGAGGCGGCCAGGATCGGCCTGGTCACCCTCGCCGCCGACGACGTGGACCAGGCACTCGCCCCCGTACTGGACGGCCTGCGCCGGGCCTCCCCGCAGGGGCTGGCGGCATCGAAGGAGCTGGTCACGGCTACTGTGCTGG
>NZ_JBHXCW010000505.1:0-1096 GCF_042725365.1 Lentzea sp. NPDC060358
CAGGTGGAGTGGTCGGCCCTGTACGCGCGTGAGGTGGTGGAGCCGGCCGGGCTGCGGGAGGCCTTCGACGGCCTGGCGCCCGACGCCGCCGACCGCTGCCTGGCGCAGGCCCGCGAGGCGTACGCGCTGGGCCGGGTCGCCACCGCCGAGGAGGCCGTCGCCGCGACCTGGCGATGGCGGGACGGGGACTTCCCCCGCCTGGTGCACCTGGTCGGGCCCTCGGGCAGCGGCAAGAGCACCTTCGCCCGGGGGCTCCCCTGCGTCGGCACGTACCTCTCGCTCGACGGCCTGCGCCTGGCCCGGGGCTCGCGCGCCGACCAGCGGGCCAACGGGGACGTGCTGCGCGAGGGGCTCGACCGGCTGGACGCGGCGCTCGCGGCGGGCGGCACCGTCGTCTGGGACGCCACCTCGCTCAACGCCCACCAGCGCTCCCTGGTCCACGCGGTCGCCCGGCGCCGGGACGCGCTGCTCACCCACGCCGTGGCCCTGGTGGACGGGGCGGAGCTGGTCCGCCGCAACGGGCGCCGGGACCATCCGGTGCCGCCCGGGGTGCTCGACGCGCAGCTGCGCCGTTTCGTGCCCCCGTACCCCGGCCAGGCGCACCGCACCTGGTACATCGGCGCGAGCGGGACCGTGGAGGACAGGGCGTAGATGAGGACGAGCGAGGAGATCTACCACCGGGTCCGGTGGGACGGCCGGTTCGATCCGGCGCGCTTCGTGATGGGCGTGGCGCAGCGCGGCCGGGAGGCCAAGCGGGTGCCGCTGCCCCGGTTCACGCCCGGCGGGGAGGTGCCCTGGCACCGGGTGCTGTTCTTCGAGGCGGACGGCGAGCTGGTGTGGGACCGCTCCTCGGGCACGGACCGGATCGACGCGACGGAGGCCGGGCGGGTGCGGGTGCCGCGACGGCTGCCGTCGCCGTACTTCGTCTCCCGGACGCCGCACGTGTACGCGGCGGACCGGTCGGCCTGGGTGCCGGTGGACGAGGAGGCCCGGACCCCGGAGCCGCGCTCCGGTCCGCTGACGGTGCTGACCTGGAACACCCTGTGGGACTGCTACGACAGCGAGCTCATCCGCACCGCCCGGCGCAGGCCCCTCC
>NZ_JBHXCW010000506.1:0-1093 GCF_042725365.1 Lentzea sp. NPDC060358
GGTCGACGGACTGGGCGAAGCCGTCCAGCTTGCCGACCCAGTCGACGGCGCGTGAGGAGTCCGGCGCCGCGACCGAGACACCGAGGCCCTCGATGCGCGGGGCCTGGGACTCCCAGAAGTTGAGCTGGTAGTCCCGCTCGTACTGGAGTGCGGTGTGGAACATGCACTGCGTGGACATGACCCGGCCGGAGCGGATCTCGTCGGCGGTGCGGTTGGACATGAGGGTGACGTCGTACCCCTTGGACTGGAGTCCGAGGGCGAGCTGGAGGCCGGACTGACCTGCTCCGACTATGAGTATCTTCCGCATCGCGGTTCTCCGTGCTGGGTGTCTGGGAAGTCCAACGGGACGGCCCTTAGGCGGGGGTGGCGTCGAGGGCGTGGCCCACGAGGGCCAGCAGCGACTCGACGACGGTGATCCGGTTACGCGCGTCCATGATCACAACAGGCACGTGCGGCGGTATCGTCAGGGCCTCCCGTACGTCCTCGGCCTCGTACCCGGGCGTCCCCTCGAAGTGGTTGACGGCCACGACGTACGGCAGTCCGCAGCTCTCGAAGTAGTCGAGGGCGGGGAAGCAGTCGGCGAGCCGACGGGTGTCGGCCATCACGACCGCGCCGATCGCGCCGCGCACCAGGTCGTCCCACATGAACCAGAAGCGCTGCTGGCCCGGTGTGCCGAACACGTACAGCACCAGGTCGTCGTCGAGGGTGATCCGGCCGAAGTCCATCGCGACGGTGGTGGTGACCTTGTCGGGCGTCGCGGAGAGGTCGTCGGTCTCCTCGCTGGCCTGGGTCATCATCGCTTCGGTCTTCAGCGGGGTGATCTCGGAGACGGACCCGACGAAGGTCGTCTTGCCGACACCGAAGCCGCCCGCGACCACTATCTTCGTGGCGATGGGGGCACGGGTGCGGTCCAGCTGCCAGGCCTGAAGCGATTCCTCTGCCTGGTCCGCGACGCCCGGCCGACGCGGGGCGAAGAGCGGCGACTCAGAGACGGCGGAGTCCATTGAGCACCCTTTCGAGCAGTGCGCGGTCGGGCTGGCCGGTGCCGTGACCGGTCCCGTACACGCGGATCTTTCCTTGGTCGGCGAGGTCG
>NZ_JBHXCW010000507.1:0-1086 GCF_042725365.1 Lentzea sp. NPDC060358
ATCCACAGGGCCGTGCGGTGCAGACGTACGGTGACCCGGACCGGGCCGCGCAGGGCGGGCGTGCTCATCGGGCCGCCACCTCCTCGGCGGGCGCAGCGCTCGGCGTCAGCAGGGCGGGCACCTTCGGCGACCGCAGGTGCGCGAGCAGCAGTTCCTCCAGCGAAGGCTCGGCGGCCTCCCAGACGCCCGTGTCCACGGGGCCCTCCGTCCGTACCAGGGTGGTCTGCATCCGTCCCGCGGTGCGGGACTCGACGGCGGTGTGCGGGGCGGTGTCCCGTACCGGGCCGGTGAGCACGGTGTGCGCGGCGAGCAGGTCGTCGGTCTCGCCGCCGAGGCGGACCCGGCCGCCGTCGACGAGCAGCACGTAGTCGCAGGCGCCCTCCAGCTCGGTGAGGAGGTGCGAGGACATCACGAGGGTGGTGCCGTGCTCGGCGGTCTCGGCCATCAGGGCGCCCATCAGTTCGTGGCGGGCTAGCGGGTCGACGTCGGCCATCGGCTCGTCCAGCAGGATCAGCGCGGGCCGCTTGCCGAGCGCCAGGGCCAGGGCGAGGCGGGTGCGCTGGCCGCCGGAGAGCTGCCGGACCCGGGTCCGGCGCGGAAGGTCCCCGGCTATGTGCTCGGCGGCCTCCCGGTCCCAGGCGTCGGGGTTCAGCTCGGCCCCGGCCCGGAGCATCGCCTCCACCGTCAACTGCGGGTACAGCGGCTTGTCCTGGGCCACGAAGGCGATCCGGGTACGCGCCTCGGCGGGCGTACCGCCCAGCACGCGCACCGACCCCGTCGTGGGCCGCAGCAGCCCGGCCGCGAGGGCGAGCAGGGTGGACTTGCCCGCGCCGTTGGGCCCGACGAGCGCGCACACCCGGCCGGCGGGCAGCCGGAACGAGCAGTCCCGGAGCACCCACTTCCCGTCCCCGCCCCGGTACTTCACACCAAGGCCGTCGGCCTCGATCGCAACGCCTGTCATCAGGCTCGGTCCCCCTCGAAAGTGCTGTCCAGTACGGCGGTGAAGAGTGCGCTCACGTCGTCCTTCTCCAGCCCGGCCGCGCGGGCCCGGCGGGTCCAGTCGGCGAGTTCGGCGCGCAGCGGCGC
>NZ_JBHXCW010000508.1:0-1086 GCF_042725365.1 Lentzea sp. NPDC060358
GACCGAGGGGTGGAAGCGCAGTCCGCCCTTGTACGGGCCGAGCGAGCTGCTGAACTCGACCCGGAAGCCGCGGTTGACGTGGATGTCGCCGGAGTCGTCCGACCACGGCACCCGGAAGATCAGCTGGCGCTCCGGCTCGCAGACGCGCTCGATGATCCGGGCGTCCACGAACTCCGGACGCTGCGCGAGGACCGGGCCGAGGGTCTCCAGGACCTCGCGGACGGCCTGGTGGAACTCTCTCTCGCCCTGGTTGCGGCGGAGAACCTCTCCGTACAGCTTCTCGATGAGGCGGTTCTCGCCGGCGTACGGGGTTACGGAATCAGGGGTGGCCTGCATCAGGTCAAGACCTTCCGTCGATGGGCATGGCGCGCGAAGACACCCCCGTCCCGGGAGGTGTCGGCGGTCCCCCTCCCCATTGAGGGCGTCGCTCGACATCGCACGCTCTGCGGCTCACGGAAGCGACGTACTGAACCGTTGTGGCGGACCGATTCTCCCAGCTACCCCCGGCATCCGTGCAAGGGCATCTCCCCTGGTGGACCGGTTCCTAACCGTGGGCCTCCCCGTCGCGCCCGCCGCGCAGCATCCACAGGCCCGCTCCGGAGGCGAGGACGATCACGCCGGAGACGACGCTCAGCGCGATGTGCAGGCCGCTGTCCTCCATCAGGTTGAGCGAGACGTTCCCGGCGATCGCGCCGAGAAGGACGAGCCAGAGCAGGGCCTTCATGGGATTCCTCCGTGTCGTGGTGTGGTCCTCATCCTGCTCCGTTCGGACGATGCCCAGGAATGGAGCAGCCACCCGAGGCCGTGGTGTAGCAGGCTGTACCCCGCCGCGGCCTAGGTTCTGCGAGTGGCGATCACCGAGGGCACCGGCACCCGCACCCGCACCCCCGTGACCGGGGCGGTCGGCGGACGGTGGTGGGCCGCGGACCGGTGGCGGGTGCCGGGGATCGCGGTGCTCGTCGCCCTGCCGCTCCACCTGCTGTGGGCGCTGGCGCTGGCGACCGGGGGCGGCGATCTGGCGGCGCAGCTGGCCTGGGCCGGTTTCGCCGCGCGGCATCCGGGGTCCGCGTACAACCTCTCCTGGTA
>NZ_JBHXCW010000509.1:0-1085 GCF_042725365.1 Lentzea sp. NPDC060358
CGTGGTGAGCAGCGCCCGGGTCCAGCCCGCCGACAGGTCCGCGAGCACCCCGTGCCAGCGCAGCACCCAGCCGGTCCGCTCGGGCGGCGGGGTGCCGTACTCGTCGGCGGTCCGCCGGTCCCACAGGTGCACGGCCGTCAGCCCGATCCCGTCCACCAGCAGCCCGATGGGCCACACCACAATCGCGAGATAGCCGAGGGCGTTGCCCGCGAGGGCCTGGAGGGGCAGCCAGAGGGCGTCGCGCCAGACGGTCGGGTCGGTGAGCACCCGCCGTACCCGCTCGGAGAGTTCGCCGCCGTCCAGCGACGGATAGGGCGTGGGGACGAACGGGACGCCCAGCCGCGCGGCCGCCCTGCGCCGCTCCCACTCCGCGCACCGGCGCAGCACCTTGGCGACCTCCGGCAGCGCGGGCAGCCCGATGAGCACGGCCGCGAACAGCAGGGCGGCCACCACCAGGAAGGTGGCCACGTAGGCAAGCAGCGCGACACCGATCCCGATGCCCAGAAAGCGCGAGGCGTCCCAGGACCGGCGGACGGCCGCGGCCAGCGGAGTGGCGGAGAAAGCGGTGGTGCTGCTCATGACACGCCAGGTTACGGGGCGCCGCGGCGCGCCGGAGGGGAGCGGACTCCCCGGTCGTGGTGGTGCGGGCTGTACCCCCGTTCCGGGATCGCGCACCCTCGTCCGGCCGCGCCCCGGTTCCTAGCGTTGACACAGGTCACAGGGTGCGCTGGTCGAAGGAGCTGGAGTAGCGGTGGAGACGATGACGACGGCGGTGCGGGGGGCCGCGCTGCGGCTGGAGGCGGTGAGCCGGCGCCACGGCCGTCCGGGCCGGGGTACGACGGCGCTGGACGCGGTCAGCTGCGTGGTCCCGGCGGGGAGCTTCACCGCGGTGGTGGGCCCCTCGGGTTCGGGCAAGAGCACCTTCCTGCAGTGCGCGGCGGGGCTCGACCGGCCGACGTCGGGCACGGTGCGGATCGGGTCGACCGATCTCGGCGGGCTGTCGGAGGCGGCGCTGACCCGGTTCCGGCGGGACCGGATCGGGTTCGTCTTCCAGTCCTTCAACCTCGTCTCGGCGCTGACCGCCG
>NZ_JBHXCW010000510.1:0-1075 GCF_042725365.1 Lentzea sp. NPDC060358
CACCTGGCCATGGCCTTCGCCACCGCCCACCCGGACGTCACCTCGGCCATCATCGGCCCCCGCACCCTCGACCAGCTCGATGACCTGCTGGCAGGCGCCGCGACCGTGCTCGACGACGCCGTCCTGGACCGGATCGACGACATCGTTCCGCCGGGCACCGACATCGGCCCGCTCGACGTGGCCCACCAGCCCCCCTCCCTTACCGACATCGGCCGGCGGCGTCGCCCCGGCTCCGAGCGTGCGGCAGCCTGAGACCCATGAGCGTCCTGACCCAGCGCGACCTCAACCGGGCCACCCTCGCCCGCCAGTACCTCCTTGAGCGCGAGGACTGCACCGCCCTCGATGCCGTGTCCCACCTGGCCGGACTGCAGGCCCAGGCCCCGCAGGAACCGTTCACCGGCCTGTGGTCGCGCGTCAGGGCGTTCACCCCGGCCGACCTGGACCACCTGGTCGTGGGCCGCCAGGTTGTGCGCACCCACCTCATGCGCCGCACCGTCCACCTCGTCACCGCCACCGACGCGCTCGCCTGGCGCCCCCGCCACGACGCCATGCTGCGGCAACGCGTCCTGTCCACCTACCGCAGCGAACTCAACGGAATCGACCTGGACGAACTGAGCACAGCGGGACGGGCCGTGATGGCCGATCACCAGCCACGCGCCATGGGCGAACTCGTCGGCGCACTTCGTGACCGCTGGCCCACGCCGCCCGGCCGGGTGCTGGGCGAACTTCTCGTCGCCGCGCTCATCCCCATGGCCCAACTGCCCCCCAGAGGACTGTGGAAGAGGACCGCAGGCGTCCACAACCTCCCCCTGTCCACCTGGCTGCACCAGTCCATCCCCCCTCTGCCCGCGGACCCGGACGATCCGATCGGACAGCGACTCGTCCTGCGCTATCTCGCCGCCTACGGCCCCGCCACCACCGCGGACATCCGCGCCTGGAGCGGCCTGGCCGGACTGCCCGCCGCGGTCAAAGCCCTCCGCGGGGACCTCGTCACCTACCGCGACGAACGCGGCCGCCTGCTCCTCGACCTGCCCGACGCACCCCGCCCACACGCCGACACCTGTCTCTTATACAC
>NZ_JBHXCW010000511.1:0-1064 GCF_042725365.1 Lentzea sp. NPDC060358
GCCCAAGGTCATGCACAACGCCAAGAGCGCCATGCGGGTCTTCCCCGAGCACGGCTGGTCGGTCGACGGCGTCACGATGGACACCGCGCTCGCCGCCTATCTGGTCAAGCCCGGCCGCCGCTCCTTCGCGCTGGACGCGCTGACGGTGGAGTACCTGGGCCGTGAGTTGGCCCCCGCCGCGGCCGCCGACGGGCAGCTCGCCTTCGGCGCCGACGACCAGGCGGAGGCCGAGTCCCTGATGGCCCAGGCCCGCGCGGTGCTGGACCTGGGCGAGGCGTTCGCCACCCGGCTGGTGGAGGTCGGCGCGGACAAGCTGCTGCACGAGATGGAGCTGCCCACCTCCGCGCTGCTGGCCCGCCTGGAGCGGCACGGCATCGCCGCCGACCGGGCCCACCTGGAAGGCATGGAGCAGCAGTTCGCCGGTGCGGTGCAGCAGGCGGTGAAGGAGGCGCACGCGGCGGTCGGCCGCGAGTTCAACCTCGGCTCGCCCAAGCAGCTCCAGGAAGTCCTCTTCGGTGAGCTGGGCCTGCCCAGGACGAAGAAGACGAAGACCGGCTACACCACCGACGCCGACGCGCTGGCCTGGCTCGCCGCGCAGACCGAGCACGAGCTGCCGGTGATCATGCTGCGTCACCGTGAGCAGGCCAAGCTGCGGGTCACCGTCGAGGGCCTGATCAAGACGGTCGCGGCGGACGGCCGCATCCACACCACGTTCAACCAGACCGTGGCGGCGACGGGCCGGCTCTCCTCCACCGACCCCAACCTGCAGAACATCCCGGTCCGTACGGACGAGGGCCGGGCCATCCGCCGCGGCTTCGTCGTCGGCGACGGCTTCGAGACGCTGATGACGGCCGACTACAGCCAGATCGAGCTGCGGGTGATGGCCCACCTCTCCGAGGACGCCGGTCTCATCGAGGCGTTCACCTCCGGCGAGGACCTGCACACCACGGTCGCCTCGCAGGTCTTCGGCGTCGACAAGTCGGCCGTCGACCCGGAGATGCGCCGCAAGATCAAGGCCATGAGCTACGGGCTGGCGTACGGGCTCTCCGCGTTCGGCCTCTCCC
>NZ_JBHXCW010000512.1:0-1063 GCF_042725365.1 Lentzea sp. NPDC060358
CCCCGCACGGTCGCGATGTAGCGGGGGTTGGCGGCGTCGTCGCCGAGCTTCTTGCGGAGCCAGGAGATGTGCATGTCGAGGGTCTTGGTCGACGACCACCAGGTGGTGTCCCAGACCTCGCGCATCAGCTGGTCGCGGGTGACGACCCGGCCGGCGTCGCGGACCAGGACCCGCAGCAGGTCGAACTCCTTGGCGGTGAGCTGGAGTTCCTCCTCGCCCATCCAGGCACGGTGCGACTCGACGTCGATCCGGACGCCGTGCGTGGCGGGCTGCGGCGCGGGCTCGGAGGCACCGCGGCGGAGCAGGGCCCGGACGCGGGCGAGCAGTTCGGCGAGGCGGAAGGGCTTGGTGACGTAGTCGTCGGCGCCGGCGTCGAGACCGACGACGGTGTCGACCTCGTCGGCCCGGGCGGTCAGCACCAGGATCGGCACGGCGTGGCCCTCGGCGCGGAGCCTGCGGGCCACTTCGAGGCCGTCCAACCCCGGCCGCCCCAGGTCCAGTACGACCAGGTCGATTCCACCCTGGAGACCGGCGTCGAGCGCGGTCGGACCGTCTTCGCGGACCTCGACCTCGTAGCCCTCCCGCCGGAGGGCGCGGGCCAGTGGCTCCGAGATGGATGCGTCGTCCTCGGCGAGCAGTACACGGGTCATGGACTGATGGTAGTCCGCGCGGGGCCGCTGCCGGGAGGTGATCCAGAAGCCCTGCGGGTCTGCGCGACCGCCCAACAAACACCTTCGAATGTGCGAGTACGGTTCCCTCCTGGCCTGTGATCCATCTCTCAAGTCCTTTCATATCGGGCGCTGTCGTGCCGTATGGTGGCTTGACGCCTGTTGCACGACTCAAGGACCCTTGGGCAGCTTTTAGCGCCGAGGGTCCCTTTTGTTGGCCGGCTGGTACCCGCCAGTCGTGGGCTTCAGTGAATGACCTGTGGCCGGGCCCGGAACGCGAGGATGCGTGCCGGGCGTGGATCCCGGCGCGGTCGGTCCCCGTCCCTTCCGTCCGGTCCCCCGTGGATCCGGCGGACGGGCCGGCAACCCCTCCCGGGCGTGGGGGGCGGGACCGC
>NZ_JBHXCW010000513.1:0-1062 GCF_042725365.1 Lentzea sp. NPDC060358
GACCAGCATGGTGTAGCGGGTGCTGCGCTCGACCAGGGTGGCGATCGCGGAGCGGCTGTTCGCGCCGATGATCAGGTCGCCTTCCCAGTGGCCGGGAACGGCCCGGTCCTCGATGTCGGCGGGGCGGTCGCTGATCATCACCATCGGGTCGATGAACCGCGGGGCGCGCCGCCCGGGGTCCCGGCGTGGTCTGCGGCGGGTCCGGCCGGAACGGACCGCGGCCTGGACCTCCCGCTTCAGGCCGCCGCGGGCCTGGAAATACAGCGCCTGGTAGACCGTCTCCACGCTCACCCGCATGCTCTCGTCGTCGGGATGCTCCTTGTGCAGAGCGTGGCAGATCTGTTCCGGTGACCACCGCCTGCGCAGTCCGTCCCGGACGAAACGGCGCAACGGTCCCTCGCACAGCAGCTTGCGGTCCTTGGGCCGGGGTCTGCGCGCCGCTGCGGCCCGGTGGGCGGCGTAGGGCTGGTAGCCCTCACGGCCCGAGTTCGTGTCGATCTCCCGCTTGACCGTGCTCGCCGGCCGTCCCAGGGCGCGTCCGATCGCCCGCAGCGACTGCCCCGCCGCGTGAAGATCGCGGATCCGTTCTCGCTCGGCAAGCGTCAGGAACCGCGGGTGAAGCTGCTTCTCCAGGGCCGTCGGGCCCACCGGTGTCGTGGTCACACCGGACATCGTGACGGTCCCGGTGGTGTAGTCGACACGGCGCCCGTCGGCGTAGGTGCGCGAGGAGCGGGTCTTCTTCACGCCCCAGTCCCAGTCCTTGGCCGTGCGCTCGTTCACGCCGACCTGCCGGGCCGCCACCCGGCGGGCGACACCCTCGGCCCGAAGCCGCTCGTACTCGTCGCGCCGGGGGTGCCTGTGCGGCCTGCGCACCGAGGTCCGTCCGGCCTTCCGGGCCCAGCCGAAAGCGGTGTTCCGGTTCACCCCCAGCTCACGCGCCACCACGGTCACATTCCCCACGACATCCAGCCGCGCAAAGAAACGCTCCCGCACCCCCGCAAGATCACCACGCTCAACGCCCACGGTCCTCGCAACTCCCACAGATCGCGGGTGTTGCGAGGC
>NZ_JBHXCW010000514.1:0-1058 GCF_042725365.1 Lentzea sp. NPDC060358
GGCGAAGCTGAGAACTTAAGCGCCAGTAAACGGCGGTGGTAACTATAACCATCCTAAGGTAGCGAAATTCCTTGTCGGGTAAGTTCCGACCTGCACGAATGGCGTAACGACTTCTCGACTGTCTCAACCGCAGGCCCGGCGAAATTGCATTACGAGTAAAGATGCTCGTTACGCGCGGCAGGACGGAAAGACCCCGGGACCTTTACTATAGCTTGGTATTGGTGTTCGATTCGGCTTGTGTAGGATAGGTGGGAGACTGTGAAGCGGCCACGCCAGTGGTTGTGGAGTCATCGTTGAAATACCACTCTGGTCGTATTGGATGTCTAACCTCGGTCCGTGATCCGGATCAGGGACAGTGCCTGGTGGGTAGTTTAACTGGGGCGGTTGCCTCCCAAAGAGTAACGGAGGCGCTCAAAGGTTCCCTCAGCCTGGTTGGCAATCAGGTGTCGAGTGCAAGTGCACAAGGGGGCTTGACTGTGAGACTGACGGGTCGAGCAGGGACGAAAGTCGGAACTAGTGATCCGGCCATGGCTTGTGGAAGCGTGGTCGCTCAACGGATAAAAGGTACCCCGGGGATAACAGGCTGATCTTGCCCAAGAGTCCATATCGACGGCATGGTTTGGCACCTCGATGTCGGCTCGTCGCATCCTGGGGCTGGAGTAGGTCCCAAGGGTTGGGCTGTTCGCCCATTAAAGCGGTACGCGAGCTGGGTTTAGAACGTCGTGAGACAGTTCGGTCCCTATCCGCCGCGCGCGTAGGATACTTGAGGAAGGCTGTCCCTAGTACGAGAGGACCGGGACGGACGGACCGCTGGTGTGCCAGTTGTTCTGCCAAGAGCATTGCTGGTTGGCTACGTTCGGAAGGGATAACCGCTGAAGGCATCTAAGCGGGAAGCTCGTTCCAAGATGAGGTATCCCACCCTTTGTGGGTTAAGGCCCCCAGCTAGACCACTGGGTTGATAGGCCAGAGGTGGAAGACCGGTAACGGTTGGAGCTGACTGGTACTAATAGGCCGAGGACTTGTTACAAAGACGCTACGCATCCACTGTGCGGTTCTGG
>NZ_JBHXCW010000515.1:0-1058 GCF_042725365.1 Lentzea sp. NPDC060358
GGTCGCGGGCACGGTGGGCTCTACGACGCCCCGGCCGCGGGCCAGGTCGATGTCGGCAGGCTGCGGCGGGCCCTGGCCGCGGTGTCTTTACCGCGGGCGGCGGACGGCCGGCTGGTGCTGGCCGCCGACCTCACCTGCTGGCTGCGGCCGAGCGCGCACACCTCACCACAGCGGATCCTGTGCCACACCTACGGACGGGGCAAGGACCAGCACATTCCTGTTCCTGGCTGGCCGTACTCGGTGATCTGCGCGCTGGAGACGGGCCGCAGTTCGTGGACCGCCCCGCTGGATGCGCTGCGTCTGGCCCCGGGAGATGATTCCGCCACCGTCACGGCCGGGCGGATGCGTGAACTCGTCGAGCGGATGATCGCGGCCGGGCAGTGGAAAGACGGCGATCCGGACGTTCTGATCGTGGTGGACGCCGGATACGACGTGCCCCGCCTCGCCTTCCTGCTGAAGGATCTGCCGGTGCAGGTGCTGGGCCGGATGCGTTCGGACCGCGTCCTGCGCCGCACGGGCCTGGGACCGGCTCCACCCGAGACTGACCCACCGCTCCGCCTGGACCGCCCAGCTGGGCTCCCTGCCGGTGATCGAAGGCACCGTAATCCGCCTGCAGGTCGAGCACCTGCCCAGCGGCGCGACACCGAAGCCGGTGTGGCTGTGGTGGTCGGGCACCGACGCCACCACAGCCGACGTCGACCGTCTGTGGCAGGTGTTCCTGCGCCGCTTCGACATCGAGCGCACCTTCCGGTTGTTCAAGCAGACCCTGGGCTGGACCTGCCCGAAAATCCGCACCCCCGAAGCAGCCGACCGGTGGACCTGGCTGATCCTCGCCGTGTTCACCCGACTACGTCCGGCCCGCCCGCTGGCGGCCGACCTGCGACGGCCGTGGGAAAGACCGAGCCCGCCCGACAAGCTCACTCCCGCCCGAGTCCGCCGCGATTTCCGGCACCTCCGCCCGAAGGCGGCCTGTCCTGCCGAAGCACCGAAATCCTCCCGCCCCGGCCCAGGACGGCCATCCGGTCGCAAGAACGCCTGGCCCACACCACGCTACGACG
>NZ_JBHXCW010000516.1:0-1055 GCF_042725365.1 Lentzea sp. NPDC060358
GGTCGGCACCGCGGAGGAGGGCGGCGCGGTCCCGATGGCCCGGGACACCCTCTTCCGGATCGCCTCGCTCACCAAACCGCTGACCGCCGCGGCCGCCATGCTGCTGGTCGAGGAGGGCCGGATCGCGCTGGAGGAGCCGGTACGCCAGTGGCTGCCGGAGCTCGCGGAGCCGAAGGTGGTCCGTACCCCGGGCTCCCCGCTCGACGACGTTGTGCCCGCGAACCGGGCCGTCACCGTCGCCGACGTGCTCGCCTCCCGGGCCGGGTACGGCTTCCCGGCGGACTTCTCGCTCCCCGCCGTCCAGGCGCTCTTCGGCGAGCTGAAGCAGGGGCAGTTGCGGCCGCAGCACGTTCCGGACCCGGACACCTGGATGGCCGCGCTCTCCCGCATTCCGCTGCTCCACCAGCCGGGCGAGGCCTGGCTGTACAACACCTGCTCCGACATCCTCGGCGTGCTGATCGCCCGGGTCGCGGGGCGGCCGCTGCCCGAGTTCCTCGCGGAGCGGCTGTTCGCCCCGCTGGGCATGACCGACACCGGCTTCGCCGTACCGCCCGGAAAGCTGGACCGGTTCACCGGCTACTACGGCCCCGCCCCGGACGGCGGCGAGGACGGTGACGACGGCGAGGACGGTGACGGCGGCCTCCGGCTGCTGGACGCCCCCGACGGCCAGTGGAGCAGCCCGCCCGTGTTCGCCTCCGGCGCGGGCGGTCTGGTCTCGACCGTCGACGACTGGTACGCCTTCGCCCGGATGCTGCTCGCCGACGGGCACGCGGCGGCCACGGGGCGCCGGCTGCTGTCCGCCGGGTCGGTGCGGCTGATGACCACCGACCACCTGACCCCGGCGCAGCGCGAGGACGCCGCGCTGTTCCTGGAGGGCCAGGGCTGGGGCTTCGGCGGCTCGGTCGACGTACGGGCCACCGAACCCTGGAACGTACCGGGGCGCTCCGGCGGGGTCGGCGGCACGGGTACCGCGGCCCACCTCACCCCCGCCACCGGCACGGTCACCGTCCTGCTGACCCAGCTCGCCATGACCGACCCGGCCTGTCTCGTATACG
>NZ_JBHXCW010000517.1:0-1044 GCF_042725365.1 Lentzea sp. NPDC060358
GCATAGGCATGGTCGTCCAGCAGTACGCCCTCTTCCCGCACATGCGGGTCCAGGACAACGTCGCCTTCGGCCTCAGGGCCCGCAAGGTCGCGAAGTCCGAGATCCCCGAGCGGGTCGCCGAGGCCCTCGACATGGTCGGCATGGCCGCCTACGCCACGCGCTACCCGCGCGAGCTCTCCGGCGGCCAGCAGCAGCGCGTCGCCATCGCCCGCGCGCTCGCCATCCGGCCCGGGGTCCTGCTGCTCGACGAACCGCTCTCCGCCCTCGACGCCCAGCTCCGCTCCGGAATGCTCGCCGAACTGGCGCGGCTGCACCGGGAGTTGCCGGACGTCTCCATCCTGTACGTCACCCACGACCAGGTCGAGGCGCTCACCCTCGCCGACCGGATCGCGGTCATGGACAAGGCGCGGCTCCAGGACTGCGGCACCCCGCAGGACCTCTACCGCCGCCCGCGCACCGAGTTCACCGCCTCCTTCGTCGGCAACGCCAACCTGCTGCCGGTCACCGTCGCCGAGGCCGCCGACACCGTCGACTTCGCCGGGCGCGCCCTCTCCGTACCGACCGGCGAGGTCACCCGGGGCGCCACCGCCACCCTCTGCGTCCGCCCGCACCTGGTCGGGCTCGGCGACGGGCCCAACGCGCTCGCCGGAACGATCGCCGAGGTCCAGTGGCGCGGCTCCACCCACCGCCTCTACGTCGACATCGACGGCCACCGCGTCAAGGCCGACCTGAAGGAACTCCGCGAGACCCCGGTGCTCGGCGACCGGGTCACCCTGCACTTCGCGGCCGAGGACGCGGTGCTGCTGCCCGCCGGCGCGGCCCCGGGAACCGGGGGAGGGACCGATGGCTAGCGCAGCACCGGCCGTCGCCACGGCCAGGGACACGCGCAGGGCGGGACCGGGCGGCGAGCCGCAGGCCCCGGCCCGCGAACCCCGCCGCGTACCGCGCTTCGTCTGGGCGCTGCCGCCCGTCGCCGTACTCGCCGTGGTCTTCCTCTACCCGCTGGCCCTGGTCGTCCAGCAGTCCGTCCGCCCCGACGAGGGC
>NZ_JBHXCW010000518.1:0-1030 GCF_042725365.1 Lentzea sp. NPDC060358
GGGTGGGCCGCACCCGTCTCATCGACAACATCCCGCTGACCCTCGGAGCCACCCCGTGACCGGAATACGGCTGACCGCCCCCGCCCCCGGCTGGTCCATCGACGCCGACGTCGTAGTGGTCGGCTCCGGCGTGGCCGGGCTCACCACCGCGCTGCGCTGCGCGGCGGCGGGCCTCGCCACCGTGGTCGTCACCAAGGCCCGGCTCGACGACGGCTCCACCCGCTGGGCGCAGGGCGGTATCGCCGCCGCGCTCGGCGAGGGCGACACCCCCGAGCAGCATCTCGAGGACACCCTCGTCGCGGGCGCGGGCCTGTGCGACGAGGCGGCGGTGCGAACCCTGGTCACCGAGGGCCCGGACGCGGTGCGCAGGCTCATAGGGACCGGCGCCCGCTTCGACACCACGGAGAGCGGTGACATCGCGCTGACCCGCGAGGGCGGCCACCACCGCCGCCGCATCGCCCACGCGGGCGGCGACGCGACGGGTGCCGAGATCTCCCGAGCCCTGGTCGACGCGGTCCGCGAGGCCGCCCTGCACACCGTCGAGAACGCGCTCGTACTGGACCTGCTCACCGACGCCGAGGGCCGTACCGCCGGTGTGACCCTGCACGTCATGGGCGAGGGCCAGCACGACGGCGTCGGCGCGGTGCACGCCCCCGCGGTGGTGCTGGCCACCGGCGGCATGGGCCAGGTCTTCTCCGCCACCACCAACCCCGCGGTCTCCACCGGCGACGGCGTGGCGCTCGCGCTGCGGGCCGGTGCGGAGGTCTCCGACCTGGAGTTCGTCCAGTTCCACCCGACGGTCCTCTTCCTCGGCACCGGCTCCGAGGGCCAGCAGCCGCTGGTGTCCGAGGCGGTACGGGGCGAGGGCGCCCACCTCGTCGACGCCTTTGGCACCCGCTTCATGCTCGGCGAGCACGAGCTGGCCGAGCTGGCCCCGCGCGACATCGTCGCCAAGGCCATCACCCGCCGGATGGAGCTGCACGGCACCGATCACATGTATCTCGACGCCCGCCACTTCGGCGCCGAGATG
>NZ_JBHXCW010000519.1:0-1023 GCF_042725365.1 Lentzea sp. NPDC060358
GCTCCCTGCGGGCCGTCGACGGCCCTGCCCGCACTGTCGACGGGGATCTGCACCACGTTCACCGCGATCACGCCGGGGGCTGCCTCCAGCATCTTGACCACGTCGTACCGGGCAAAGGAGTCGCGCAGGAAGCTCTTCAGCGCCACGGCACCGGACTCGACGATCTCCTGCCTGCCGTCAAGACGCGTGCCCCTCGCGTTGGTCCAGGACGCGTGCTCGGCGTACTGCCCGCCCAACGCGACCGGGTCCTTCTCGTTGAACGCCTTCTCCAGGCCCTTCACCACGCCGATCACCGCGTCCTGGGTCCCGGGCGGAATCGTCCCCACTACAAGAATGCCGCTCGTCATGACGGTGTCCTCTCCGTGCCGGATGGCTCAAGTGGTGGCCAGGAGCGCCACCATCACCCACCCAACAACCTCAACCATGATCGAGATCAAGGCCAAGGAGCGGCCCTGCCCCGGACGTACCGACGGAGCCTGCCCGCGTCCGCCGCCCGGGGCTCATTCACCGACCGGCGGCCACGGTCTCCGCGTCGCCGCGCAGGGTGCGCTCGTCCGCGGCGGCCAGCCAGAAGAAGACCGGCGGCAGGCCGAGTTCGATCACGGCCAGCGCGATCTGGAACCAGTGCGGCCATCCGTGCACGGCGAGCGAGAGCAGCCGCCCCGCTCCGCCCAGCAGGAAGACCCCCGCCAGCCACCGCACCACCCGGGCCGGGACGGGCCGCTGCCCCGCGGCCCACACCCACGCCAGCCCGTAGCCGACGAACCCGGCCCCCATGAACCGGCCCCAGCTGTCGACCGTCGGGCCCGCGGAGCCGGCTCCGGGGATCGCCGCGTTGCCGAGGAGCACTTGATACACACCGATCGCCACACAGGACCAACCCATCAACCGTGCGAGTACGCGCAGAGTCCTTGCCATGACCCCTCCGAACTGTGTGCCGGTCCATCCTGGTTGACATGTGTCTACTAGGCTGGACGCACTAGTAGACACATGTCAAGTAGCCTTCCTCCGTGCCTCCCCGCC
>NZ_JBHXCW010000520.1:0-1022 GCF_042725365.1 Lentzea sp. NPDC060358
GTGATTCCGTGAGTAGTGGCGAGCGAAAGCGGATGAGGCTAAACCGCGTCTGTGTGATACCCGGCAGGGGTTGCATTCGCGGGGTCGTGGGACCTCTTGGTCAGTTCTGCCGGACTGGCAAGCAGTCAGAAAACATTGTGGTTAGAGGAATGCGTCTGGAAAGCGTGAGCGTAGAGGGTGAAACTCCCGTACTCGAAAACCCGATGTCTGTTTAGAGTGTTCCCAAGTAGCAGCGTACTCGTGGAATTCGCTGTGAATCTGGCGGGACCACCCGCTAAGCCTAAATACTCCCTGGTGACCGATAGCGGACTAGTACCGTGAGGGAAAGATGAAAAGTACCCCGGGAGGGGAGTGAAATAGTACCTGAAACCGTGTGCCTACAATCCGTCGGAGCCTTTAGGGGTGACGGCGTGCCTTTTGAAGAATGAGCCTGCGAGTTAGTGCTACGTGGCGAGGTTAACCCGTGTGGGGTAGCCGTAGCGAAAGCGAGTCTGAATAGGGCGTCATAGTCGCGTGGTCTAGACCCGAAGCGGTGTGATCTAGCCATGGCCAGGGTGAAGCGCGGGTAAGACCGCGTGGAGGCCCGAACCCACCAGGGTTGAAAACCTGGGGGATGAGCTGTGGTTAGGGGTGAAAGGCCAATCAAACACCGTGATAGCTGGTTCTCCCCGAAATGCATTTAGGTGCAGCGTCGTATGTTTCACCGCGGGGGTAGAGCACTGGATGGTCTAGGGGGCCCACAAGCTTACCGAAATCAACCAAACTCCGAATACCGTGGTGTGAGAGTGCGGCAGTGAGACTGCGGGGGATAAGCTTCGTAGTCGAGAGGGAAACAGCCCAGAACGCCAGCTAAGGCCCCTAAGTGTGTGCTAAGTGGGAAAGGATGTGGGGTCGCACAGACAGCCAGGAGGTTGGCTTAGAAGCAGCCACCCTTTAAAGAGTGCGTAATAGCTCACTGGTCAAGTGGTCCTGCGCCGACAATGTAGCGGGGCTTAAGCACACCGCCGAAGCTGTGTCATTTC
>NZ_JBHXCW010000521.1:0-1011 GCF_042725365.1 Lentzea sp. NPDC060358
GATGAGAAGCGAAATGAGCGCACCCGCCCACTCCCGCCAGTTGGTGAGACGCCGCTCGTTCATCCCATACCGCCGATCCCGAAGGCCAGGAGAACGATGAGGATCGCCAGGACACCGAGGTAGGCCAGCTCGTTGGGGCGCCATCGGCTCACGAAACCCTCTCGGCCATGACCGCATGGACCCGCCGGGACAGTTCGAGATCCACCTCGTTCAGCGGCACCCACAGCTGTGGGGCACCCGGAGCAAAACGGCAGAGCGAAGCATGTGTCCGGAGGAGGTAGCGCGCCGCGACCCTCATACGGTCGCCGTCCTGTACATCAGCGCGGCCGGCGTCCAACTGGATCGGGTCATCACATCCGGGCTGGGACCACAACTGCTCGACACCCAGAGCCCGCGCGAGCGTGAGGGCCGCTTCGCCAAGGGTGTCGAACCCCTCCTCGAACCGTGCCTCCGGCAGCCGAGCAGGACCGCGACCGCCCTGCAACATCAGCACCTGGCTACGCTCGTTGACCACGATCGGGCTCGCCGTCACGATCGGGCACGTGCCTCTGTGGTGGCAGGCGCCCGCCTTCGCGTGCTGGGCGAGCGTCTGCCACAGCGGCGCGAGTGTCAGTGACTCGCCGGGGCAACGGTGCATGTAATCGCTGACCGCGCGGGCCACCGCGGCATTGCCGATCACAGGTAGACCCCGCCGGTAAGACTGAACCAACGCCCCTTCACTGCCCCCGTGAGGCCGCTCGGTGCCCGGTACATTCCGCTGGGCTGACCAGCGTCAGGATCAGCCGGCTCGCTGCCCCCATCCTGGACCTGGGCCTTTTGTTCCTGGCCCGCACCCTCGTGCCGTTCCTCGTACTGCGCGATGTGACGTCGGAGCACCCGGCCCAGAGCCCGCATGTACGTGTGGGCCGAGAAAGTGGGGGCATCACGATCCGGGGCACGCTCAAGGAGAGCTTGGCTCTCCTCGCGCTGCTGCGCCGCCTCGGCCTCGGCCTCCGGGAGCCCTTCGTCGAA
>NZ_JBHXCW010000522.1:0-1009 GCF_042725365.1 Lentzea sp. NPDC060358
GGCCTGGAAGTCGCCGCCGTAGACCGCCTGCGACCAGCTGTCGAAGCTCGTCGTGCGCATCGTGGCGTCGATGCCGATGGCCTGGAGGTTGTCGGCGGCGATCCGCGCGACGGACACGTAGTCGGTCCAGCCGGCGGGGGTGATGATGTCGAACCGGACGGCCTTGCCGTTCTTGTCCACGCGCATGCCGCGTCCGCCCCTGCGCTTCAGCCCGGCCCTGTCGAGGGCCAGTTCGGCGGCCTCGGGGTCGTAGGCGGTGAGCCTGTCCTCGCGGTGCAGGGTCTCCTTCTCGAACCAGCCGGGATAGGCGCCGTCGGGGAGTCCGACCGGGTTGGCGGGGACGCTCTTGCCCCACACCGCGATGTCGACCATCCGCTTGCGGTCGAAGGCGGGCGAGAGGGCGCGGCGCACGGCCGGGTCGTCGAACGGGGCCGTCGTGGTGTTGAAGAAGATCTGCACGTCGGTGGCGTGCGGCCACCAGTAGCCGAAGTGCTGGGGGTCGCGGCGCACGAACGTCTTGTCGGGGTTGGGGATCAGCGCGCCCCAGTCGACGGCGCCGCTCACGGTCGCGTTGTTGATCTGGTCGTTGCCGGACCAGCCCGAGAGTTCGAGGCCGGGTATGCGGATCTTCTGCCAGTAGCGTGGGTTGCGGTGCATCTCGTAGCCCTGCGGCCGGAACTTGGTCAGCTGGAACGGGCCTGTGCCGACGGGGTTCGGGTTGGCGAAGCGCAGTGGGTCGTCGATCTCGCCCCACACGTGCCGGGGCACGATCGCCTGCCCCACGAGGTCGTGCAGGGACGGGGTGTTGACCCGCTCGAAGGTGATGCGCAGCGTGCCGTCGTCGGGGGCGGTGATGGTGTCGACGTCGGCGAGCGCGGGCGCCGCCCGCCCGATCAACCCCTTGGTCTTGCGGATGAGCTCGAGCGTGAATGCGGCATCGTGGGCCGTGAACGGGCGGCCGTCCGACCAGCGGACGCCCGGGCGCATGGTCAACGTCAGGGTGCGGTTG
>NZ_JBHXCW010000523.1:0-1007 GCF_042725365.1 Lentzea sp. NPDC060358
AGACAGCGGCACGGCACCCGAACGCGCCCCGGACTGGGCGGAGTTCGTCGAGGACGCGGTGGCCGCCGCACCCGTGCGGGCGGCGATCGGGGACCCGGGGCACCTGCCGGGGCTGCGCGGATTCGAGCGCGTCCTCGCCCCGTTCACCGCCTGCGCCGCGCGGCGGGTACGGGACGGGCTGCCCCGGCGGCTGGACCGGTGGGCCGATCCGGACGCCGTGCACGCCGACTTCGAGCGCCACCTCTCCCGGCGACTGGCCCGCCAGGCGGCCCGGACCCTGGTCCTGGAGCTGCACACGGCGCGCCGCGAGGGACGGCTGAGCGGGCACGGCCCCGAGGAGCGGTACGCCGACTTCCTGCGGCTCACCGGCGCCCGGTCCGGGCTGGCCGCGCTCTGCGCCGCGTACCCCGTACTGGCCCGTGTCCTGGGCCGCACCGCGCTCGACGCCGCCGCCGCGCTCACCGAGATGCTGGTCCGGTACGCCACCGACCGGCCCGCGCTGCCGGGCGTCCGCGACCCCGGGGGCGCGTCGGCCGGGGAGAGCCGGCTGGTGGGCGTCGAGCCCGGCGCCGGGGACGGTCACCGGGGCGGGCGGACGGTGATGCTGCTGCGGTTCGAGAACGGTGCCCGGCTCGTCTACAAGCCGCGCCCGCTCGCCGCGCACCGGCACTTCAACGAGCTGGTCCAGTGGTTCAACACCCTGCCCGGCACCCCCGGGCTGCGCACCCTCGCCCTGCTGGACCGGGGCCCGTACGGCTGGGTGGAGTTCGTCGCGGAACGGCCCTGCCGCACCGCCCGCCAGGTCGATTCCTTCTACCGGCGCCAGGGCGCGCTGCTGTCCCTGCTGCACGTGCTGGACGGCACCGACCTGCACCACGAGAACCTGATCGCGGACGGCGAGTACCCCGTGCTCGTCGACGTGGAGACGCTGTTCCATCCGCCACTGCCCGCCGCCGCCTCGGACGACCCGGCGGCCCGCGCTCTGCACGGCTCCGTGCACCGGGTGG
>NZ_JBHXCW010000524.1:0-1005 GCF_042725365.1 Lentzea sp. NPDC060358
GTTCTGACAGGGACCGGGGCGCGGTGACGGCGGAGGCGGCCATGGCGATTCCGGTGCTGGTGGTGTTCGCGCTGACGCTGGTCTGGGCGCTGATGGCCGCCTCCGCCCAGATCCGGTGCGTGGACGCGGCGCGGGCCGGGGCAAGGGCGGCGGCCCGTTCGGAGCCGGAGCCCCAGGCCCTGGAGGCCGCCCGCTCGGCGGCTCCGGACGGGGCAGAAGTAGCGCTGGAGCGGACGGGGGAGCTGTGGCGGGTACGCGTGGCGGCGCCGATGCCGGGACCGGGGCCGCTGGCCCTGACACTGCACGCGGAGGCGGCCGCGCTGGCCGAGGACACGGTGGGGGCATTGCCATGAATCCGACGGGCGGGCGGGGACGGGCCGTGGTTTTCGTGAGGTCGCGCGCTGCGGGACCGGTCGGGCTCCGCACGGTGGGACCGGTGCGGCTCGGTGCGGCGGTTCTGGTCCGGGGTACGGAGGCTGTCCTGGTCCAGCTCCGTGCGGCTTTCCTCGCCCGGGCGGCCGGGGCCGTCCTGGTCCGGGTGCGCGGGGGTGTCCCGGTCCGCGCGCGCTGGGGTGGACGGCCGGTGGGCGGGGACCGGGGGCTGGCCACGGTGTGGGTGGCGATGACGACGGCCACGTTGTGCGCGGTGTTCGCGGTGGTGCTGGCCCTCGGCCAGGTGGTGGTCGTCCGGCACCGGGCGGGCGGTGCCGCGGATCTGGCCGCGGCCGACCGCGCCCTGAGGGGGCCCGAGGAGGCGTGCGCGGCTGCCGGGAAGGTGGCCGCGGCGCAGGGAGCGGCGGTGGTCCGGTGCGCGGTGAGCGGGGAGATCGCCGATGTGACGGCCCGGGTCGCCCTCGGGCCGTACACACCGGAGGTCAGGTCCCGGGCCGGTCCTCCGGCGGCCGCTCCCGTCGCCTTTGGGGCCGCTCCCCCGGTCCGGCCGCTTCCGGTTCCCCGGGGGGCGGAGGGGCGGACCGCAGCAGCTCGGTGAGGAGGCGCACGGCC
>NZ_JBHXCW010000525.1:0-1005 GCF_042725365.1 Lentzea sp. NPDC060358
GTGGGCATGTCGTGCAAGGCGGGCGGGTGCGCGGTCACCGCCCCGCAGTCGACCAGGTCGGAGACGAGCACCTTGGTGACGACCGCGGGCAACCGCAGATGGGCGGCGATCTCGGCCACGGAGGTGGGGCCGTCGCACAGCCCCAGTGCCACGGAGTGCTCGGGACCGAGATGCGTCTGCGGCTCGCTCCCCGTGGCCATGATCAGCGAGAGCAGATCGAGAACGGTTGTAGGACGGGTGCGGCCGTCGCTCACGGTGTAGGGGCGGACGAGCCGCCCGGCCGCGTCGTCGAGCAGCGGCCCGTCCTGCGGGACCGACACCCTCACAGCCCCGTGGTGCCGGGGGAACCGGCCGCTTGTCTCACCGGCGTCATCAGGTACGGACGGACACTCTTGACCAGCATGGTCATCTCGTAGCCGAGGACCGCCGCGTCCGCCTCGCGTCCGGCGAGGACGGCGAGACAGGTGCCCGATCCGGCGGTGGAGACGAACAGCAGGGTCGAGTCGAGCTCGACCACCACCTGCCGCACCTCGCCGCTGTCGCCGAAGCGCGCGCCGGCGCTGCGCCCCAGCGAGTACAGACCGGCGGCCAGCGCCGCCATGTGGTCGGCGCTGTCGGCGTCCATGCCATGAAGGGATTTCACCAGCCCGTCGGCGGAGAGCAGCACAGCACTGCGTGTGTACGGGACGCGCTGGACCAGGCCGCTCAGCAGCCAGTCGAGGTCCGAGACCTGACCGGACGGCATGTCGGTCGCCATGAGGCATCTACTCCTTGGGGGTGTGCGTTTCGGAGGGATCGGTCGCCGGGGGCGTCTCCGGGCCCGCGGGATACGGGGCGGCGGTCGTGGCGCGGCCGCGCACCGGGAGTGGTTCGAGCGGGGGCGACGGCTGCCAGGCCTGCCCCGGCGTCGTTTCGGGGTCGGGGCCCGGCTCCGGCGTACCGCCCGCCTCGGAATCGGTGCGGGCCTCGGCGAGCTCGATGCCCCGCCGGAAGGCAGCCATGAGC
>NZ_JBHXCW010000526.1:0-1004 GCF_042725365.1 Lentzea sp. NPDC060358
GTCCCGCTCAACACCCGCTTCAAGGGCGCGGAGGCGGCGTACGTCCTCGGCCGCAGCCGGGCGAAGCTCCTCTTCGTCACCGGCACCTTCCTCGGCACGTCGTACGTGGCGTCACTGCGCCGGGCGGAGGCCGAACTCCCGCACCTGGAGAAGGTGGTGGTGCTGGCCGACACCGCCCCCGACGACTACGTCACCTGGAAGGACTTCCTGGCGGCGGGGGAGGGGGTGTCCGCGGAAGCGGTACGCGCCAGGGCGGGAGCCGTCGCCCCCTCGGACCCCTCCGACATCATCTACACCTCAGGCACCACCGGCCGTCCCAAGGGTGCCGTCATCACCCACGCCCAGACCCTGCGCTGCTACGCGATCTGGAGCGAGCTGGCCGGCCTGCGCGAGGGCGACCGCTATCTGATCGTGAACCCCTTCTTCCACACCTTCGGCTACAAGGCGGGCGTCATCGCCTGCCTGATGCGGGGCGCCACGATGGTCCCGCAGCCGGTGTTCAACGTGGACACCGCCCTGGCCAACATCGCCGCCGAACGGATCTCGGTGCTGCCCGGCCCGCCCACCCTCCACCAGTCCCTGCTGGACCACCCGGCCCGGGACACGCACGATCTCTCCGCCCTCCGCCTGGTGGTGACGGGCGCGGCGGTGGTCCCGCTCAGACTGGTGGAGCGGCTCCGTACGGAACTGCGGATCTCTACGGTCCTCACCGCGTACGGCCTCTCCGAGGCGAGCGGCATCGTCAGCATGTGCCGCCGCGACGATCCGGCGGAGACCGTCGCCTCGACCTCGGGCCGGGCGATCCCCGGCACGGAGATCCGGGTGCTGGCCGACCCCGGCGCCCCCGGCGAGATCCTGGTGCGCGGCTTCCACGTGATGGGCGGCTACTTCGAGGACCCGGAGACCACGGCCGCCGCGATCACCCCGGACGGCTGGCTGCGCACCGGCGACGTCGGCGTACTCGACGAGCACGGCAACCTGAGGATCACCGACCGGATCAAGGC
>NZ_JBHXCW010000527.1:0-1002 GCF_042725365.1 Lentzea sp. NPDC060358
GGTCCTGGTGGTACGGGAGGTGTGGCCCACTCCAGCAGGCCGAGGAACGCCCGGTTCAGCAGCGCCGAGTCGGCCGGGCGCAGCGGGCGCTGCGCCATCAGCAGCGCCTGCCCGTACAGTGCCTCCGTCGCCGTCCCGGCCAGTTCCGCGGAGCCGAGCGAACCGATTCTGCGGACCAGCGGGTTGAGGTGGTTCAGCACCAGCCGGGCGCGCGGCGCACTGCCCCGCAGCGAGCCGAGGATGCCCGCCCACAACTCGTCGGCCTGCCCCTCGGCCTCCGACCGGGCCCGCTCGTGGCGGGCCGAACGGTCGTCGAGGGGGAGCGCGGGCACGGTCAGCGGGTGGAAGGCGCGCAGCGCCACGTCGCAGCCCAGCGGGTCCAGCCGGGCCCGGGCCGCGGCGAGGAACGCGCCCAGCGCCAGCTCCTGCTCCGGGTCCACGGAGTCCAGGTGCGCGGTGACGGTGTCGGCGTCCAGCTCCGCGACCACCGCCCCGGGGCGGGCCCCGGGCAGCCGCTCGACCAGCTCGGCGTCGTACGTGTAGCCGCCGTTGACCACCCCGATGCCCTGCGCGGAGGCGATCGGCGCGACCTGCCGGAACTCCTCCACGGTCCGGGTGAAGTGCACCACCGGGTGGCGCCGGGCGAACTCCTCCAGCGACAGCCGCCCGTCCGTCGTCTCGAACGGCAGCCACGGCAGCATCGTGCGCAGCATCGCCCCGTCGTGCCGGGCGAGCGACTTCACCCCCAGGTGGTGCACGGCCAGGAACTCCGCGAGCCGCTCCGGATCGCCCGCGGCCAGGCCGGTCAGCCACTGCCTGATCCGCTCGCCGAGCGCCTCCCGGACGGCGGCCAGGGTCTCGTCCGCGTACAGCGACTCCCGCGAGGCGGTGGGGCGCAGGCTGTCCGTGTCCACGACACAGCGGACGAAGAACGCCCAGTCGGGCAGCAGCTCGTCGGCCCGGTCGGTCAGCAGCATCCCCTTCAGGTGCACCCGGTGCCCC